>NZ_JBFODN010000187.1:0-10769 GCF_040908345.1 Aeromonas sp. R3-1 | reverse complement strand
GGCTTTATCTGGCTGGTCTCAAGGATGTGTTTACCTGTGAGATAGTGGGTTATGCGATGGGGGAGCGAATGACCACCGGGTTGGTCAGTCAGGCGATGTTTCGGGCTGTGCAGCAGAAGAGGCCGCCCGTTGGGCTGAGCCAGCGCAGCAGTTGCTGGCCAACCTGCGGGTTGGCGAGCAGGGCCATATGACTGGTGCGATAGACAATCAGGGTATGGGCGGGCAGAAAGGCCAGCTGATGGCGCGCTTCGTTGTGCTGACCGAGGGCGCTGCGTAGCGGCACCAGTCCATCGCCAATCAGCCGGTCGGCCAGCAGGCTGCGCTTGGCGGCAGTGGTTGCGGCGATGGCATAGCAGTTGACGCTGCAGGGCAAGGGGAGTGGGACGCGGGGATCGCGCAAGGGCGCGGCGGGGTCGGGTTGGGCCACTTCATCGATCACCTTGCCGTGGCGCAGATCCTTGATGCCTGCACTGCGCAGCCGTGCCAGCCTGACGAAGGGTTCGCTGTAGGCGGTAGCGGGCAGCAACTGTTCCAGCCAGTGACCGGCATGTTCGAGCGGCGCGCCGTGGTGTGGTGTGCCGAGAAATATCAGGTTGGCAAGGTGCGCAGGCCAGGTGAGCCCGGCCACGCTGGCATGGTGGCAGGCGCTGCGGGCAACCAGTCCACCCATGCTGTAGCCCATTATCGTTATCTCTTTGAGCTCTCCCGGCCAGTGGGCGAGCAACTGCTCCAGCAACAGGGCAAGTTGCTGCCCGTTTTGTGCGATGGGCAGGCCCGAGTTGTAGCGCAAATAAAGAGGCAGATAGCCAAGCGCGGCGGCAAGTTGCTCTCCGTGATTGACCGGTTTGCCTTGATGCTCGGTCTGCCACTGCAGATCGTTCATGCAGAGGCCATGGATCATCAGCAGCACCCGTCCCTCGCGGGGTAGATCCTTTGGCATCGCCTGCCAATCGAGGGGCTTGCCCTGATAGCGCAGTGTCATGGGGGTGGCGAGGGCATTGTGGTGTTCGACCAGCTTGTCCCCCAACACGCCGTTGAGCGTGGCGATCAGGGCCGCACGTTTCGGGGTTTCGGGGATCTGGTGGGGCGGCGGTGTGGCTGGCAGGCGGTTGAGCAGATGGTTGATGCCGCTGCCCAGGGTGTTGGCGGTGCCATGTACCCCCTTGTAGACCAGCCCGGTGATCCCGGCTGTTTTTCCCTCATCCCGTCCCTTGAGCCCCATACCGCTCAGTACCGCCTGATGCACTGCTTCGGTGATCTCTACCGCGGCGGGCAGCGCCAGAGTCAGCAGGTGCGCCAGCTCGCGGATATCCGAAAGATGCCAGGAAGAGGATGGCGATGGGTCTGTGGCGTCGGTCATGGCAAGCCCTTGTGAAAGCGGGTATCGCGTTGTCGTGCCGCGAAGAGCGCAGCGTATCTCTATATCAAACCAGCTTGCTCCCTTTGTGGCGGGTTTACCAGTAACGGGCCATGCATGGCGGGGCTGATAAGAACCGCTTGCGAAGCCGGTCACGGTAATGACAGGGAAAATCACCTCTACTTCGTCATGTGAAGCCACATGGAGAGGTGAGGATGTCGCTGTTTGATGAGGTGCGGGTACAGGATTTGTGTGCACGGTTGCTCGATAGCCAGAACGGAAAGGGGTGCCCCCTTGAGAGTCGGCATGGCCGCGAGTTGAAGGATCTGTTGCAGGCAGTTGGCGGGATCACGCCGGTTGGCCGTGGTGCTCCTTATGCGTTGACCGACGCGGGGCGGACTTTTCTGACCGAACAACTGGCACGGGCAGAGCACCCCGAACCGAACAAGGGCGAGCAGCTGCAACGTCTGGGAGTGAGTTTGCCTGCACGGCTCAATCAGGCCTGCTTTTATGCCCTCTGGCATGGGGACAGCAAGCATCCGCGATCAGCATCCCTTGCCGCGCCACAGCTTGCGGACTTGTCGCTCACGCAAGATGAGGTGATCCGCATCCGTACCCTCGAACCGCTCTCACTGGTCGATCGGCAGGGTCAGCAGCACGATATGACGGCAATGATGGCACTGCTGGAGGAATTGGCGTTGCCGGAGCGGACTCTGGGCACGCTGGCGGCCATCGGCTGGCAAGGGGAGCGGGTTATTACGGTGGAGAATAAGGGGGCCTTCGTCGACTACCCGCTGCAACCCGGGCAACTGCTGCTCTTTGCCCCCGGTCGCAATACCACCCTGGCCAAACAGCTAATCCCGCTGCTGCCTGTAAGCGTGCAGTGGCCCATTTTGGCGATCTCGATCAACGGGGTATCGATATTGCCATCGAGCTGGCGCGTGAGCTAAATCGACCGGCCATGCTCTGGCTTCCCTGTGAGCTGCAGCCTTATCTGGATCACTACGCCCGTCCGGTACGCACCTTTGCAACGGGCAGTGGCAAGGTGCCCTGGCGTGTGACGAAGCAGGCTGATCAGGTCGATGATCATGGCACGCCGGCAGGCGTTCCCTGGCTTGAGAAACTGATCACAGACGGGACTTGGCTGGAACAGGAGGTATTGATTCTGGCCCCTCACTGGCGGAGCTGGTCATTGGAAGAGATGGGCAATCAGGGGTGAAACGGGGAGCCCGCGCTCCCCGTCATTTCGTGGTCAGCTGCTTACTTGGCGTTGATGGGCCCCTTGGTGCCGGCATCATTATCGACCCAGCCATCTTCACCCTTGATGCGGCGATCCCCCTGAATGGTGTAGATGACCATGCCATCCTTGAACACCAGCGCGCCATCGGATTTCTTGGCATTGACCTTCTTGTCGTTGACCCACACCTGATCCTTGCCATCGATGCGGATATTGGCCACGGTGGCGCCGGTTTGAGGGAAGGTGGCGATCCAGTTGCCTTCATAGGGGCTGGTGCTGGTTGCCGCGGCCGGAGCATTGCCAACGCCGGCAGCCGCGTTCTCAGCCTTGGTTTTGTTGATATCGCAGCCATTGAGCTCGCTTACCTGAGTGCAGCCCGAACGCTCCAGCTTCTGCTCATAGCTCAGATTCAGACCGCCCTCCGCGGCAGGGGCGGCCGCGCCAAATCCCGCCTTGGCATTTTCCGCTTTGGTTTTGTGAATGTCACAGCCCTGCGCCTCGGTAACCTGGGTGCAGCCGGATCGCTCCAGTTGCTCGGCATATTTGGCACTGATGGCGTGGGCAGGGGTGATCCCGAGCAGGGTCAGGGTGATGAGCAGAGCAGCATTCCTGGACATAGATAATCCCTCAAAGATGTAAGTCATGCAGGTTCTTCCGCGCAGTTGCGGCAGTGAACGTCGGCCTCTTCTGAGCATCCGAGACAGATGCGCAGCTGGCGTATTCACGTTAGCACCTTGGGCCAACCGCGCCCAGCGATGTGGCCGGAAGATAAGGCGAGAGGTGATACGGGAGTGCAGGGGAGGCGAGATAGCAGCAGTGTCAACGCTGGAGAGATCATTCCAAGAGAAAAGGTGCTGCGGGCATTATCATAATGATAACGACAGCCCCACTGATATCATTTCAGCCCCTGAAACTGACCTTTGATGATAATTCTCACCGATGCCGAGATATCGCCTCTGATTATTATCACTCGGCTATTTTATGGCTTGGCCACCCTATCCATCCTTTTATGGAATAAACCGCTTAAATAGCCGCTGATTTTGTGGGGGGCATCACACACTTTCGCCATTTATTAATATCTGCCTGCATTTTATTGGTTTGGCATGGTTATTGATTGCCTCATATCGACGCTAACCGACGCGCTCACCCACAACCGGGATGCTGGTGACATCGTGAGTGAAAGGGGAGCTATCCATATCTCATCCAATGATTGGGGCGAACGATGAAAGCAGTTAACGAATTAATCAAAGAGATCAGAGCACTCAAATCCAACCTGCATGAAAAAGATTTTCTGCTGACCTGGGAGCAAACGCCTCAGGAGCTGGAGCTGGTATTGAAACTGGCCGAATCCCTCAAGACCCTGCGCGCCGAAAATATCTGCACCAAACTGTTTAACAGCGGGCTCGGTATCTCGGTTTTCCGCGATAACTCCACCCGAACCCGCTTCTCTTACGCCTCTGCCCTGAACCTGCTCGGTCTGGCCCAGCAGGATCTGGACGAGGGCAAATCCCAGATCGCCCACGGCGAGACCGTCCGTGAAACCGCCAACATGATCTCGTTTTGCGCCGATGCCATCGGGATCCGTGACGATATGTTCCTCGGTGCCGGTAACGCCTATATGCGCGAGGTGGGCGCTGCGCTGGATGAAGGGTTCGAGAAGGGGGTGCTGCCCCAGCGTCCGGCGCTGGTCAACCTGCAGTGCGATATTGATCACCCGACCCAGTCCATGGCTGATCTCGCCTGGTTGCAGGAGCACTTTGGCAGCCTGGAGAGCCTCAAGGGCAAGAAGATTGCCATGACCTGGGCCTATTCACCCAGCTACGGCAAGCCGCTCTCCGTGCCCCAGGGCATCATAGGTCTGATGACCCGTTTCGGTATGGACGTGACCCTGGCCCACCCGGAAGGGTATGACCTGATCCCGGATGTGATCGAAGTGGCCAAGGAGAATGCCAAGGCCTCCGGCGGCAGCTTCCGTCAGGTCACCTCCATGGAAGAGGCGTTCAAGGATGCCGACATCGTCTATCCCAAGTCCTGGGCCCCCTACAAGGTGATGGAGCAGCGCACCGAGTTGCTGCGCGCCAATGACCACGCCGGCCTCAAAGAGCTGGAGAAACACTGCCTGGAGCAGAACGCCAAGCACAAGGATTGGCACTGCACTGAAGAGATGATGAAACTCACCAAGGGGGGCGAAGCGCTCTATATGCACTGCCTGCCGGCCGATATTTCCGGAGTCTCCTGCAAAGAGGGCGAAGTAACCGAAGGGGTATTCGAGAAATACCGTATCGCCACTTACAAAGAGGCGAGCTGGAAGCCCTATATTATCGCCGCCATGATCATGGCCCGTAAATTCTCCGCCCCGGCAGAAACCCTGGAAAATCTGATTAAAGAGGCGCAAAAGCGGGTGAAATAAATAACGGCAGGGCAGGGTGAATATTCATCCTGCCCACGCTGTCGAATCCATTATTTCGAGTTTTCTCCCCGTGGTATCTGAATAACGGATCTCCCGGCGAGGCAGCTCTTTGTCAGGTAACGCCTAGTGAGGTAAGCATGTCCCAATTTTCTTTGAAGATGGATATTGCCGATAACCGCTTTTTTACCGCCGAGCCATCACCGCTGTTTTCCCGTGTTGAAGCACAAAAGGCTCGCGCTTTTCATAAAAAACTGGCCGGTTATGAGCCGACCCCATTGTGCGACCTGAAAGATCTAGCCGCCTATATCGGGGTGAAAAATATATTGGTCAAGGACGAGTCAAAGCGTTTTGGCCTCAATGCCTTCAAGATGCTGGGTGGCGTTTATGCCATCGCCAACCTGCTCTGTGAAAAATACGGGGTGGCCATCGAGGATTTCTCCTTCGATCTCATCAAACGCACCATCAAGGAGCCGATGACCTTCGCCACCACCACAGATGGCAACCACGGTCGTGGCGTCGCCTGGGCCGCCAAGCAGGTGGGCCAGCATGCGGTGGTCTACATGCCCAAGGGCTCGGCCCAGGAGCGGGTGGACCACATTCTCAATCTCGGTGCCGAGTGCATCGTCACCGACATGAACTACGACGACACCGTGCGCCTGACCATGAAGATGGCCGAAGAGCGCGGCTGGCACATAGTGCAGGACACCGCCTGGGAGGGTTACACCAAGATCCCGACCTGGATCATGCAGGGGTACTCCACCCTGGCCGACGAAGCGGTCGAGCAGATGCAGGATATGGGCATCAAGCAGCCGACCCACGTGCTGCTGCAGGCCGGGGTCGGGGCGCTGGCGGGCGGTGTGCTCGGCTATCTGGTGGACTGCTTCGGGGCGAAAAATCTGCACAGTATCGTGGTCGAGCCGGATCAGGCCGACTGCATCTACCGCTCCGGCGTGGCGGGGGAGATGGTCAACGTGGGGGGCGACATGCACACCATCATGGCAGGTCTCGCCTGTGGTGAACCCAACCCCCTCGGTTGGCCATTGCTCAGAAGCTGCACCACCCAGTTTATCTCCTGCCACGACAAGGTGTCGGCGCTGGGCATGCGGGTGCTGGGCAACCCCCTTGGCAATGATCCACGCATCATCTCCGGCGAATCCGGCTCGGTCGGCACCGGCGTGTTGGCGGCGGTGCGTCACCACCCGGATCGCGCGGCGCTGATGGCGCGCCTCGGGCTGGATAGCAACTCGGTCGTACTCATCATCAACACCGAAGGGGACACCGATGTGACCCACTACCGGGAAGTGGTGTGGGAAGGCAAACATCCTGCCTGCGACTAACTCTCCCGCCAGAGCAGAGACACGAATTGAAGAACTGATCGCGCCTCGTCAACGGGGCGCGGTAACGGGCACAGGGCGCTGCCGACGAACAGGCCGCGCACTCTCAGTTGTTATGGAGAATCACAATGAGCAAGCAAATTCCGTTTGAAATGGTGTTGGAGAAGGCCTACCAGTACAAGGCCGAGATGAGTCAGTTCCTGCGCGACATGATCGCTATCCCGAGCGAGAGCTGCGATGAAGAGCGGGTGGTGCTGCGCATCAAGCAGGAGATGGAGAAGGTTGGCTTTGACAAGGTCGAGATCGACCCCATGGGTAACGTGCTGGGCTATATCGGCCACGGCCCGCACCTGATCGCCATGGATGCCCACATCGATACCGTGGGCGTCGGCAACATGGCCAACTGGAAGTTCGACCCCTATGAGGGGATGGAAGATCACGAGATCATCGGCGGCCGTGGCGCATCTGACCAAGAAGGCGGCATGGCCTCCATGGTCTATGCGGGCAAGATCATCAAGGATCTGGGGCTGGAAGATCAGTACACCCTGCTGGTGACCGGTACCGTACAGGAGGAGGATTGCGACGGCCTCTGCTGGCAGTACATCATCGAGCAGAGCAAGATCCGCCCCGAGTTCGTGGTCAGTACTGAGCCCACCGACTGCCAGATCTACCGTGGCCAGCGCGGCCGCATGGAGATCCGCGTCGAGGTGCAGGGGGTCAGCTGCCACGGCTCTGCGCCGGAGCGCGGTGACAACGCCATCTTCAAGATGGGCCCGATCCTCGGCGAATTGCAGGAGCTCAGCCACAACCTCGGTCATGACGACTTCCTCGGCAAGGGTACCCTGACCGTCTCCGAGATCTTCTTCACTTCGCCAAGCCGCTGCGCCGTGGCGGATAGCTGCGCCGTCTCCATCGACCGTCGCCTCACCTGGGGCGAGACTTGGCAAGGTGCGCTGGACGAGATCCGCGCCCTGCCTGCGGTGCAAGCCGCCGGTGCCGAGGTCTCCATGTACCAGTACGACCGTCCGGCCTATACCGGTCTGGTCTATCCGACCGAGTGCTACTTCCCGACCTGGAAGGTGGAAGAGGATCACATCACCGTCAAAACCCTCTCCAAGGCTTATCGTGAGCTGTTCAACAAGGAGCCGGTGGTGGACAAGTGGACCTTCTCGACCAACGGGGTCTCCATCATGGGTCGCCACGGTATTCCGGTCATCGGTTTTGGCCCGGGTAAAGAGCCGGAGGCCCACGCCCCGAACGAGAAGACCTGGAAAGAGCATCTGGTCAAGTGCGCCGCCATGTACGCCGTGATCCCCATGCTCTATCTGGCTGAGCTGGACAAGTAAGGGGGCCGCTGGGTGGTGACTGCCATCGCCGCCCGGCTGTCGCAAGTGTGGCAAGTGCCCCGTCTCCATTGAGGCGGGGCTTTGCTGTTTGAAGTGATGTTCGAGGTGGTGGGGATGAAACGGCTGATCAAAAACGGTGTGCTGGTCGATGCGCAGGGTGAATATCGTCAGGATCTGCTGATCGAGAACGGGGTGATCCGCGCGCGAGCCGCCGCTATCCAGCCCGATGGCGAGACCGACGTGATCGATGCCAGCGGCTGCTATGTGATGCCGGGCGGCATCGACGTCCATACCCACTTCAACATCGACGTGGGCATTGCCCGCAGTTGCGATGACTTTTTCAGCGGTACCCGTGCCGCCGCCTGTGGTGGCACCACCACCATCGTCGATCATATGGGATTTGGCCCGGCGGGGTGCAACCTGCATCACCAGCTGGCCCGCTATCACGACTACGCCGCCGATCAGGCGGTGATCGACTACAGCTTTCACGGCGTGATCCAGCATGTGGATGACGCCATCCTCCACGAAATGGCCGCCATGGTGCAGGAGGAGGGGATCAGCAGCTTCAAGCTCTATCTCACCTACCAGTACAAGCTGGGGGACCATGACGTGCTGCGCGCCCTGGCCCGCCTCAAAGAGGTGGGGGCGCTCGCCACCGTCCATCCCGAGAACGACGCCGCCATCGCGGCGCGCCGGGCGGCCCTGCTGGCCGCCGGTCACCATGAGCCCTGGTATCACCCGCAAAGCCGCCCGCTGGAGTGCGAGGCGGAGGCGGTGGCCCGGATGATCAATCTGGCGGGGCTCGCTGGCAATGCCCCGCTCTATATCGTCCACCTTTCAAACGGACTGGGGCTGGAGTATCTGAAATTGGCGCGCCGTCAGGGCCAACCGGTCTGGGTGGAGACCTGCCCGCAATATCTGCTGCTCGATGACAGCTGTTACTACCGGGAGAACGGGGTCGACTATCTGCTCAGCCCGCCGCTGCGCTCGCGCCGCGAGCAGGACAAGCTGTGGGTCGGCATCGCTGCGGGCGACATCGACACGGTGGCGACCGATCACTGCAACTTCTCCCATGCCCAGCGCATGACCCTGTCAGGCGGCGATTTCAGCCGCTGCCCCAACGGCTTGCCCGGGGTCGAAAACCGGATGCTGCTGCTGTTTGCCCACGGGGTATTGGGCGGGCGCATCTCGCCGTCCCGCTTCGTGGCGCTCACCAGCGCCAACCCGGCGCGCCTGTTTGGCCTCTGGCCGCGCAAGGGCAACTTGCAACCGGGATCTGATGCCGATCTGGTGCTGATAGATCCCCGTGGCGAGACCCTGATCCGCCATGCCGCGCTGCATGACAACGGTGACTACAGCCCCTACGAGGGGATGCACTGCCCCGGCCAGATCAGGATGACCCTCAGTCGCGGCGCGATAGTCGCTCGCGATGGCGAGTTTCTGGGGCGGCGTGGTCATGGCCGCTTTCTGGCCAGGGCACCCTTTGATCCGGCCCTGGCGCCGGATCTGCACTCGCCTTGCCCCATAGTGGCCGGCTGACAATCTGCTCGAAACACGCAGAGCAGCAAGGTTATGTGAACAACGAAAGGTGGGCCGGTATCGCGCCGGCTTGTCCCATCACTGGAGATAACAAGATGAAACAGAGAATCGTACTGGCCCTTGGCGGCAATGCGCTGGGCAATAACCTGCCCGAGCAGATGAAGGCGGTGCAGAGCACGGCGCACACCATCGCCGACCTGATCGCCCAGGGGCACGAGGTGGTGGTCACCCACGGCAACGGGCCGCAGGTGGGGATGATCCAGCAGGCGTTCGAAGTGGCGGCCCGCCACGAGCCCAAGTCCCCCCATCTGCCCATGTCGGTCTGCGTGGCCCTGAGTCAGGGTTATATCGGTTATGACCTGCAAAATGCCCTGCGTGAAGCCCTGCTGGAACGCGGCATTCACAAGCCGGTCGCCACGCTGGTGACCCAGGTTGAGGTGGATAAAAATGATCCCGCCTTCCTCGACCCCAGCAAGCCCATCGGCGGTTTCTTCAGCAAGGAGGAGGCCGAGGCGCTGATGGCCAAGGGCGAGCGGCTCAAAGAGGACGCCGGTCGTGGCTATCGCCGGGTGGTCGCATCTCCCAAACCCGTCGATATCATCGAGAAAGAGACCGTCTCTGCCATGCTGGTCGCCGGTCAGGTGGTGATCACCGTCGGTGGCGGCGGCATTCCGGTGCTGCGCGAAGGCAATCACCTGCGCGGCGCCAGCGCGGTGATCGACAAGGATTGGGCCAGTGCCAAGCTGGCGGAGCTCATCGATGCCGACATGCTGATCATCCTTACCGCCGTGGAGAAAGTCGCCATCAACTTCGGCAAGCCCGATGTGCAGTGGCTCGATACCCTGAGCGTGGCCGATGCCAACAGCTTTATCGCCCAGGGGCAGTTTGCCAAGGGCTCCATGTTGCCCAAGGTGGAGGCGGCGCTCTCGTTCGCGACCTCCATGCCGGGACGAAAATCCCTGATCACCTTGCTGGAGAAGGCGGCCGAGGGGATCGCTGGCAAGACCGGGACCGTGATCAGCCTGTAATCATGCGTACTGATCCACAGGGGCATCCGGCCCCCTGATAGAGTGTGGAGCCTTGGCACCACACTCAGTTTTATTGGGATAGCTGTGACGGATCATCACTGTCGATCGTGTTCTGCAGGCCAGATGAACCGCTCTGTAGGAGTGGCAATGGGGCTAGTTGGAGTGGCAGCCGGTTTTTGTGGATGGCAGAAACCTGTAGAGGCCGATACCGGCGAGCAAACCAATCATCGCCAGCAGCAGCCAGATGACTGTGGCGGGGCGGCTGCCCGCATCCCCCAACATAAAACCGATGAGCAGGTTGCCAAAGAGCGCCATGCAGCCGCCAGCGCTTGCATAAAAGCCGTAGTAGCTGCCGAGCAGCTCGGGAGGGGCGTAGCGGGGCAGTTGGGCGGCAAAGAGCGGGAAGCAGAGGATGGAACCCAAGGAAAGCAGGGCCACCTGCGTCAACACGCCTGCCGTCGGCCAAGGTGCCAGCAGCGGTAGAGCCAGGTAGCTCAAGCCCATCATCCCGATACCCA
>NZ_JBFODN010000186.1:0-5455 GCF_040908345.1 Aeromonas sp. R3-1 | reverse complement strand
CGGCCGCTCGCTGTTTTTCACGCTCTGTCGTTATGGTTTTTGTTATCCGTTGGCGGGTCTTATGCCGCCTGTTGCACGCCTGCTTTGCCAGTCACGGCACGTTTGAGCCAGTAGTCGAGGCTGACGTAGCGGCCACCACCGTAAACCAGCAGCACCAGCAGCATCACGAAGTAGGTGGCGGCAAACTCCATCCCGTTGTTGAGCATCACGGGATCCCCGAGCTCGGTGATGTAGTTGTAGCGACCGGGGAAATTGGCGGCCAGCCACTCGATAAAGCCGTTGAGGCGCACAGTGGCCTCCATGCTGCCGGTGGCGATAGCGTCCCAGCCGTGCTTCCAGTGCACCATGGCACTCGCCACGCTCATCAGGAAGATGGTGGGAATGGCCATGATACGGGTAAAGAGGCCAAGGGCGATGCAGATGCAGCCCAGTACCTCGGTAACCGCCGCCAGAAAGGCGAGCAGGGTCGGGAACGGCAGGTTGAGCCCTCCTTCCGAGACCGGGGCACCAAACCAGGCGACCGTGCCGGCAAACCCCATCACCTTGGAGTGGGCCCCCACATAGATGACCGGAATGAGATAGAGGCGAATGGCCAGCAGGGCCAGAAAATCGAGCCGCTTGCACTGGGCTACCGCCCGCTCGTACCACTGGATCAGGGTGTTGTTCATGGGAATTCTCCTTGGTGTTTGCTAAATGGGGGCAAGGGAGTGCCAGGCTGGCGCTCACCGACGGGCAGGGTAAGCAGACCCAGCCGGTGAAAATGGCGCGCCCACTCGCTCAGATCAAAGTCACTGCGTACCTGTTGTACCTGTTGCAGGAACGCGGCTTGAGTGATCCCCGGCTGCTGTTGCAGCAACTGGATCAGCGCCACGTCCCATTCGCGCAAGCGCTGGGTCACCACCTGATGATCCGGGCTGCGAAACAGGCCATAGAAGTGGCTGCCCTGCCGGGTCGGCAACACGCCGCTGCGACGGATGGCAAAGGGTAGCTCCAGCAGTTGCAGGGTGGGATTGAGCACAAGCGGACTCTCCGCCATCACCTCAACCCCCGATATAACTTGCGGCACTACCCCTTCATCAATCTCGACACAGAGGCAGGCCCACTCGTACTCCAGCAGCGCCAGCCGCTGCCTGGGCCAGTTGAGAGAGCCCTCACTGTGGCGATGCTGCACATAGCGGACAAACTCGGTGGCGATATGGTGAAACTCGGGGGCTTCGGCGCCGTGCGCGATGACAAAGCCCTCCACCAGCTGCCCTCTGTCCACCGGCGCCCAGTGAGCGTGGGTGAGCGGAAAAGCGCTCTCCAGCACCGACTCCACATTGGCGCGCACGCTGCGGGCATAGTGGCTGGCGATGCCATCCTGCGGCAGCCGTACCCGGCTCGCCAGCCAGGCGGTCTGCTGCTGCATCCGCTGCGGCGCCGTTTTGGGCGCGCTGATCAGAGATAACCGCCTATCCATAACGCACCTCCCGCACCTGACTGTCGATCGCCTCGCAACAGGCGCCGTGCACCCGTGCCAGCTCGGCCTCCAGCTCTGCCAGCGGCGGCAGATGGTGATCCCGCTCCAGCAGCAGGGGGCGCAGGCCGTGGGTCTGCACCGTATAACGGGCCAGCGCCACCACCTCTTCGCAAACCGGTTTGCCATGGGTATCCAGCAAGGTGCCGTCCGCCTCTTCCAGATGACCGGCGATATGGAAATAGCGGATCGCACTGCCCGGCAGCCCGGCGATCATCCGCTTGGGGCAGTAACCGTGGTTGCGGCTGTTGACGAAGACGTTGTTGATATCGAGCAGCAGCTCGCAGCCGCTGCGCGCCACCAGCTCGGCGAGAAAATCCTCCTCCGGCATCTCGTGGTCATAGCCGTGGTAGTAAGAGATATTTTCCAGCACCAGCGGGCGGGCCAGCGCCTCCTGCACCTGCGCGATCCGCTCGGCCAGATAGGGGATGTTCTCCCACTGACGCGGCACCGGTAGCAGTTCGTAGAGATAACCCTGTTGGTCGCGGGAAAAGCTCAAATGCTCGCTGTAGATCCCGATGCCGAACTCGTCCAAAAAGGTGCGGATCTGGCCGAGCAGGGTGCGATTGAGGGGCTGGCAATCGCCGAGGGAGAGGCTGAGGCCGTGGGCCACCAGCGGGTAACGCTCGGCCAGCTGGTGCAGCTGCGCCCGCTTGGCGCCGCCGATGGCCATCCAGTTCTCCGGCGCCAGTTCGAGAAAGTCGATGCCGGGGCGGATGGGGCCGGAGCAGAGCGCATCCAGATGCTCCTGACGCAGCCCGATCCCCCGACTGCGGGAGCTTATTGGCCGCATACCCCCTCCGTCATCTTGCTGCTCTTGCTGGATGTATTGCCATCAATCCCCTCGCCCGCCACGCCACACTTGCCATCGCGGGCGCGCACCAGCCGCCCCTGCGGATCACTGTCGAGGGCTTGCTTCTCGAAGCGCTTCTCGGTTCCGCACTTGCCCGCCGCACACTTGCCGCCGTGCTGTTCGCTGGGGGCGGCCTTGACAGGCGCATCGCTCGGGGTGGCCGCCAGCGCCAGCCCCGGAGTCAGGGCAATCAGGCTGGTCATGGCGATAGAGAGGGTCAGTTTGCCGGTGGTTTTGTTGCTGCTTGAGTTACTCATGGGCGGACTCCTTGACGGATGAAACGGGATAGCTGGAGAGATCGCGGGCGGCCACGATCTGGCCGTGGAATTGCTGTTTGACGATGGCCATCGCCTCTTTCTTGTGATTGAGGCCAACCCCCATCCAGTGGTTGAGCACCAGCAGCTTGGGGTTTACCTCGGCGGCAATTTTGGCCACCACAGATGGCTTGGCATGGAGCGAGGCGGAGACAGGGTCGGCCCCTTCGTGGATGGCGAGCGGCATCACCAGAATGTCGGCCCCCTTGGCAAACGGCACAAAGGCCGGGTTGCTGCCGTTCTGATCCGCCGAGATAACGATGGTCCCCTCGGCGCTCTCGATGCGATAGGCCAGACAGGGCACGTCACCGTGAGGGATGCCGAGGGCGGTGATGGTCAGCCCATCCTGCTGATAGACGGTGTGAGGCTGCGGGCTCTGGTAGGGCACATCATGGAGGGTGATGGGGAAGAGGCCATCGGTGCCATCCTTGAAACCGCTCAGGTAGGCATAAGCGCCCTTGTCTTTGTTGAAGAGGGCATCAAAGTAGCCGCTCATGCTGGGGAAGGCCGAGCCGGCCTCTGGCCCCGCCAGATCCAGCGGATCGCTGCGCTCGAAGAAGTAGGCCCCCTTGAGCAGGGCGGGCAGGTCGGTCACATGGTCGGTGTGGAAGTGGGTGATGCCGATAAAATCGACCTCTTCGAGCTTGGCCCCCGCCTGGCCGAAGCGCAGGTAGACGCCGCCACCGGCATCGATCAGGATGCGGGATTTCCCCTTCCACCAGATCACCTCGCTGGAGGAGGCGCGCAGATCGTCGGAGATGGGGCCACCACTGCCGAGCACCTGCAGGGTGAAGGTTTTATCCAGTGGCGTCAGTTGTACCGGTTCGGCACAGGCCGGGGCGACGGTGAGCGCGCACCCGATGGCCAGCGCCACCGCTTTCAATCTCTGTTTCATCACAATTACCTGTCGGTTGGTTGTCAGTTGAAAGTGTGTCGTGTGTGTCGTTTAAAGAGGGGGAGAGAGGGGCCGATGGCGACGTATGAACGCCAGCCACCGGCCGTGGCGGGGCGCGAGCCCCGCCGTCAGTTACCGTCCCGTTCGTCCGCCTGCCAGCGCGCTTCCAGCCAGAGCAGGTTGCACAGGCCCAGCAGCAGGGCGAATCCGAGGCCCAAAATCCAGGTGAAGTACCACATAGCAGATCCCTTGAGGTCAGTAGAGTTGATGGCTGTCGCGCTTGATGCGGGCACGGTCGAGCTTGCCGCGCACCACTCGATAGACCCAGCCGGTGTAGCCCAGGTTGATCGGCATCAGCACCAGCACGAGGCCGAACATGATGGCCAGGGTCTTGTAGCTGGAGGTGCTGTCCCACAGGGTCAGGCTGCTGACCGCATCGAGGGATGAAGGCAGCACGAAGGGGAACAGGGCGATGGCTACCGAGCAGAGCATGGCGGCACAGGCAATGGCGCTGGTCAGCAGCGCAATTCGGCCCCGCTCCAGCCAGGAGGCAATCCCGCTCACCAGCGGCGCCAGCGTCCCGATGATCGGCACCAGCCACAGCAGCGGATAGTCAAAGTAGTTGCGCAGCCAGCCTCCGGCGTGGGGGATCACTCCCTTCATCAGCGGGCTGATGGCAGCATTCGGGTCAAAGGGTTGTGTGCCGACACCGGTCAGCTGAAACCCTTGCAGATCCACCAGATGCCAGCCGGCCAGCAGGTAGCAGAGGCTCACCAGCGGGGCCAGCAGGATGGCGATCCCCCGTGCGCGCAGCGCAGGGGTGCCAGTCACCTTGGCTTGTAGAAAACCGGCGCCGTGCAGCAGCAACAGGCTAATGGCAGTGGCCAGCACCGAGAGCAGCCAGCCCCAGTGGAAGTCGAACGCGCCATAGTGCAGACGCAGCGCCGTGTCGAAGCGAAACGGCAGCCCTTCCATCACCAGACCGATCGCCGCACCGAGAATGAGCGCCGGTATCAGGCCACCGGCCACCAACGCCCGATCCCACCAGCGGCGCCAAACCGGATCGGCCAGCTTGCTACGATAGTCAAAACCGACCGGACGCAAAAATAGCCCGAGCAGCAGCACCACCATGGGGATGTAAAGCCCCGAGAAAGCTGCGGCATAGACCAGCGGCCAGGCGGCGAACAGGGCACCGGCACCGGCAATCAGCCACACCTGATTGCCCTCCCACACCGGCCCCACGCTGTTGATCACCAGACGGCGGTCGTCGTCATCTTTCGACACCACCGGCAGCAGCATGGCGATGCCGAGATCGAAGCCATCCATCACGATAAAACCGACCATCATGAAGAGCAGCAGCGCCCACCAGATGAGTTTCAGGGTTGCGTAATCCATCAGGCGATCCTCGCAAGTTCGGGTTGTTCATCGCTGTAGCGGCCGGTATGGAGAATGGCGGGCCCCTTGCGGATCACATGTCGCAGCAGGAACAGCTCCACCACCAGCAACAGGGTGTAGATGGAACAGATGGCGATGAGGCTGAACCAGAGTTGGCCCGGCTGAAGCAAAGAGACCGAGGCCGAGACCGGCAGCACATCGCTGATGGTCCAGGGTTGACGGCCGAGCTCGGCCACCAGCCAGCCCGCCTCGATGGCAATCCAGGGCAGCGGAATGCTCCAGAGCAGGGTCTTGAGCAGCCGTGGCGAGTCTTGCAGCCGGTTGCGGCATAGCTGAACAAAGCTCACTACCATCAGCCCCAGCATGGTGACGCCAAGCCCCACCATCACCCGAAAGCCCCAGAACAGCGGTGCCACTGGCGGGATGGAGTCATCGACCGCCTTGGCAATCTCCGCCTCACCGGCCTTGGCGATATTGCTGGC
>NZ_JBFODN010000185.1:0-1961 GCF_040908345.1 Aeromonas sp. R3-1 | reverse complement strand
ATTTCAGTGGCCCCTGCCAGTGCGACGGTTGAATCAGCAACGCGGCTGATCATGCAAAGGGCCCCGCCATCATGGATGGCGGGGCCCTCTTTTTTGGCGGGATTTGTGGCTCTTTTCAGGTTGGCAACCTGGCGCCTGTTGCGGCGTTTGCCCTATTGTCAGCTTCCCCTCACCCTAACCCTCTCCCAAGGGGAGAGGGGATCAGCACCTGCCACTCTGTAGCCGTAGCTGTCAGGCTTAGCTATCACGCCATACCACGGTCACTATCAACGGCTGCGATCTCTGCTCCCTTCTCCCACTCTTTGCCATAGATAAGGGGAGAAGGGTCGGGGATGAGGGGGAACAAGCCATCCCAACAGAAGCCACCGACAAGCCGCAGAGCGTTAAATCAAGCAGGATCGAGTAGGGTCGATTAGCGAAGCGTAATCGTCCGCACCGCGATCTCGGGGGCGATGGATATAGAGAAGAGATCAGCTGGAGCACCAACAAAATTACGGCAACCGGTTTTCGCGATCGTCTGATTACGCTTCGCTAATCAGACCTACGGCCCATGTTGTGAGATATGTCTCTTTATCAACCCGCTTTAGATTGTTTTTCACAATCTTTTGTGAAAATATAAAAATCATTAGGCTAAATATAACTTCGAGATAGCATGATGATATTAGAGCACAAGTGGATAGAATGGGTTTTTTCTGGGATTGGTACATATTTCGTTCAATTGATCATAGGTTTTTTATGTTTCTTGTTTGTTCTCATATTTATCAAAAAGAAACAGAACGATAAAAAACACATACATGGCGACTCATTTAATGTCAAACAGCGAGGCTTCTTTAACACCATCAACCTCAACAATAAAAGCAAAAAATAAGTTATGTTTGACCGAGCTAAGGCACATGCAGAAAATGACCTCGTCAACGTTGAACAAGGTGGCGTAGGAAATACTATAAACATAACAAATGTAAACTTAAACGCTAACTCACCTTTAATTAATCAAGACATATCAAGGCAACTTCTCGAAGTCCTTACTGTTGCCACATCAGCAGATAAATATATTTCATTTATCTGCGCCCCTAACGATGACGTCTCAACTGAAAAAGCTAGAGATATATACACGAAATTGACCAATGAACTAACCGAGAATGGTATAGAATTTATTGTCGGTGGCGGGAAGTTTTTTGTGACTGCTGAAGGCCCATATCCACACTTGAATGAATGCAACATTATTAAAGAGCAGCAATGTAATTCAATTATAATCATTGCGGACGATCATTCGACCTTTTCTCAACTATCTCTTTTATCTCATATTAAGTTTCAATTAGACAGACAATCATTAGAAATGTTTGCGATATGTAAAGATGAAGTAATTGCACATCAACCATTCCTCCAGACAGGTCCCATTAGTTTTTTCAAAGAAATTCTTAAAGGTAGCTTAGTCATCTTCAGTGAATGTGATGACAATAAGATATCTGATATTGTTAAAAACATTACTAGACACAAAATCTTTTGGAAAACACAGCGAAGAAACTAAAATGGCTAACCTAGTAAACTTAAAAACATATTTATGGGCGCTGGCAACAATCCAACCAGCATCACCACAAGAAGCCCACGCCTTTCTAAAAATAGTAACTAATGTCACACCTGATATATATACAGAAGAAGATCTCAATGATGCAATCAACAGGTCCATGAAATTAGAACTTATTGAATGCGTATCCAAGAAACATAACATCTATACATTAACTATTAAAGGTGGTGATTTTCTAGGAAAGAAATTACGGTTGTTGCGAGACAAAAATAGATTGTTCTTGCTGAAAACTGTCAAAGATGCTAGTTTGAAAATCAAGGACTCCCCTGAACAGAATAAGGCTAGCGCTTCGTCAGCCACTATGTTTAGGTCTACTGTAAAAGTAGCTCCGTGGCCAGAAAACTCTCTGGTCTCGGGGCCCCTCCCCCAAAACCAG
>NZ_JBFODN010000184.1:0-5942 GCF_040908345.1 Aeromonas sp. R3-1 | reverse complement strand
AGGTGACGCATTTGTGTTCATTTTGTGCCTTGAAAAAGTCTTGTGATGACTGAAAAGTGATAAATATCCCCATCAGTTATCAAAAAATTAAGGACATCCATGTTTTCCTTAGTCAAGCAAAGTGTCGCCGGGCTGCAAATCCTGTTTGTCGCCTTCGGCGCCATGGTTCTGGTGCCCCTGCTCACCGGACTGAACCCCTCCATGGCCCTGCTTGGCGCCGGTGTGGGCACCCTGTTGTTCCAGCTCTGCACCCGCCGCCAGGTCCCGATTTTCCTCGGTTCCAGCTTTGCCTTCATCGCCCCCATCATCTACGCCACCCAGACCTGGGGATTGCCATCCACCATGTTTGGCCTGTTTGCCGCCGGTTTCATGTATTTCATTCTGGCTGCGCTGATCCGGGCAAAAGGGATGGGCTTTGTGCACAAATTGCTGCCCCCGGTGGTGATTGGCCCGGTGATCATGGTCATCGGTCTTTCTGTGGCGCAGGTTGCCTGCAACATGGCGATGGGCCGTGCCGGTAGTGAGCAGGTGGTACCTGCGGGGACTGCGCTGACGCTGGCCGGTATCTCGCTGGCGGTCACCCTGATTGCAGCTGTGTTCTGCAAGGGGTGGATCAAGCTGATCCCCATCCTGTGCGGCGTGATTGCCGGTTATGTCTCGGCGGTATTCATGGGCCAGGTGAGTTTCGATGGTATGGTGAACGCCCCCTGGCTGGCGCTGCCCCACTTCGAAACCCCAGAGATCAACTGGGCTGCTGCGTTGTTCATGTTGCCGGTAGCCATCGCCCCCTGTATCGAGCATATCGGTGGCGTGTTGGCGATTGGTGGCGTGACTGGCAAGGATTACACCAAGGATCCGGGTTTGCACCGTACGCTGGCCGGTGACGGTATCGGCGTCTGCTTCGCCGGTTTCATCGGTGGCCCTCCCGTGACCACCTACGCCGAAGTGACAGGTGCCGTGATGATCACTCGCAACTTCAATCCGGTCACCATGACCTGGGCTGCGGTGTTTGCCATCATTCTGGCCTTCTTTGGCAAGTTCAATGCGCTACTTACCTCCATCCCGATGCCGGTGATGGGCGGTATCATGCTGCTGCTGTTCGGATCCATCGCTGCCATCGGTCTCAAGACGCTGGTGGAATCCAAGGTGGATCTGGGGCTGTCACGCAATATCGCCATCGTCGCCGTGACTCTGACCGTCGGTGTCGGTGCGCTTGAGATGAAGATTGGCGACTTCGCGCTGGCCGGTGTCGGCCTGGCCTCCGTTGCCGCCATCCTGCTCAACCTGATCCTGCCTGCGCACTCCGAAGAGGGTGTGATGGACGCGGCCAAGGACTGAGTTTCACCAGACGTTCATTGTTGATTTGGAGAAGGCCACCTCGCGGTGGCCTTCTCATTTTCTGGTATCTCGCGCCACTTTGTGGCTCGACGGAGCTCATCTGGAATCTAATTTGGAAGCAGATGAGGGGGTTAGCATTCTCATTTGACGTATCTCTTTTCGTGACCTTAGCTAAAGGACAGGTTTGGCTCTGAGGTCTCCTCGAGCAGTATGGGAAAATGGATGTTGGCGTTTTCTATCATTTCTCTCCCAGACCCCTGTCATAAAACGATGCGCTTTTTCTTTGCCACGGCGCTGTTGTATGGCAGAGGCTTATCCGCCCCACTCCGCACTCCCCTTATGCTGCACTGGCATGTTTCCACCTCGATTTGTTGTGAGCCTCCCTCGCCGGTTGCGTTTCGTTGCGCACAGGCAAAATCCGGATCTGTTTGCTGCTGCACATGGGTGGGCGGCGAGCCGTGAAAGCCGGCATGACCCCAGCGGGTCAGACGTGCACCGCCATCGGTAACGGCGGATGTTCAGGGATGAATGGCAAGCAAAGCGAGGTTGCAATGAACTATCAACTGCTGTGGAAAAGTGCAATTTTTTCAGTCTCTTCCATGATGGCGATAAGCGCTGTTCAGGCTGCGCCACTGAACGTGATGACCGAGGATTACCCGCCATTCAACATGCAGGGAGAGGGGGGCAAGATTGTCGGGCTGTCGACCGAGGTGGTCGAAGAGCTTTTCAAGCGCGCTGGAGTCGAATACAAGCTGACCCTGATGCCTTGGAAACGCGCGTACGAAGATACCCTCGGTACTCCCAATACCGCCCTCTACTCCACGACCCGCACTCCGGAGCGGGAAGCACTGTTCAAGTGGGTAGGGCCGCTGGTCAATAACAACTGGGTGTTTTTCTCCAGCTCGACCGCCAATATCACGGTCAAGTCGTTGGAAGATGCCAAGCAGTATTCGGTGGGTGGCTATAACGGCGATGCGGCCGCCGAGTATCTCAAAGCCCAGGGATTTGCCAAGTTGCAGCTGGCGGCCAACGACACCGCTAACGTGAAGAAACTGGAGGCAGGTCGCATCGATCTTTGGGCAACCGGCCAGTATCTGGCCCCCTATCTGGCCAGCAAGGAGAAGGTGGCCTCACCCAAGCCGGTCTTCGTGTTCAAGGAAACCCAGATGAGCTTGGCGTTTAACAAGGATACGCCCGATGAGCTCATCACCAAGCTCAACGAGATCCTCGCTGCCATGAAGGCGGATGGCACCATCGACAAGATCAATGCCAAGTACCAATAACAGTACCAATAGCAAGTGCCGCTCAATGGCACTGCGCCGGCTGCCGTAAAACCGGGAGGAAACCATGGATTGGAAAAGTCTGACGTTCAGGATTGCCGTGTTGACCTCCCTGTCGGTGAGTCTGCTACTGGTGTTGTTTGGCGCTTACAACTACCACGCGGTCAGGGCGGAGAGCTACAGCAAACAGAGTGCGCTGGTCGAACAGGCCATCGGCCGGCTGCAGCTCTCCCTGCCCGGCCCGCTGTGGAATTATGAATCGGCCTTCATCGAGGCATCGCTCAAGTCCGAGCTGGCGGCCGATATCCTGAGTGCTTTGCTGGTGGTCAACAAGGACAAGCTGGTGGCCGGGTTTGCCCGTGACACGGCGGGGAGCATTGCCCCCGTGACAGCCATGCCTGCCGATACCGCTGCCTATGGGGGATATGATCTGGTCTATGACGACAGTGGCCAGAAAAACACCGTGGCCCGATTGCTGGTGCAAACCAGTGATGCCGCCATTCAGGCCCAACTGCGCCAGCAGTTGATCACCACCGTCTGGCAGATCCTGGTGCTCGATCTCTGCATCATCGCCCTGTTGATGGTGCTGATTCATCGCAATGTGCTCAGGCCGCTTCACCAGATGAATCAGGCGGTGTTCGATCTGGCCAAAGGAGAGGGGGATCTGACCCGGCGTCTGAAGATCAGCCGTCAGGATGAGATGGGCGCGCTGGCCACCAACATCAACCACTTTATTGCCAAGTTGCAGGAGATGGTGGCGGAGATCAACGAGCTCTCTGCCGGTGTGTTGCAAACCGCCGAACTCTGTGACTCCCTCTCGGCAGATACCCGGGTAGGCAGTGACGCCCAGCAATCCGAGCTGGATCAGGTCGCTACCGCCATCACCGAGATGAGTCAGGCGGTGCAGGAAGTAGCTGGCAATGCGGTGAAAACCTCTGGCGCTACCGATGAGGCCAACCTCTATGTGGAGCAGGGTTACAATCTGGCGGGCCATGCCAATGAGGCCATCCATCAACTGGTGGGGGAGGTGGAGCGGGTCGCCACCCTGATGCGCACCCTTTCGACCGAAAGCAGCAGCATTGGCACCATCATCGAGGTGATCAACGGCATTGCCGAGCAGACCAATTTGCTTGCCCTCAACGCGGCCATCGAGGCGGCGCGGGCGGGTGATCAGGGGCGCGGTTTTGCGGTGGTGGCGGATGAGGTGCGCACCTTGTCGGGCCGTACTCGCCAGTCGACGGAGGAGATCAGCGCCAGTATCAAGCGGTTGCAGCAAGCGACCCAGAATGTCGGGGCCGGCATGCAACAGAGTCAGGAGAAGGCATCCCGCGCCGGCATCGAGGCGGCAGATGTGCAGATATCGGTGGAGAAAATTAAAAATCAGGTCAGCCTGATCCGCGAGATGAACATGTATATAGCCCAGGCATCGGAAGAACAACACTCGGTGGCGGAGGCGGTCAGCCACAGCGTCAACCGGATTGCGACGCTCAACAGCGAGAGTGCGGCCAGAGTGGCACAGGTTGCCGAGGCCAGCAGCGATCTGCGGCAGCTGTCGGCCCAACTCGACACCCTGCTCAAGCAGTTTCGGGTCTAGTCAGTTCACTTCGCCCCGTTGGATCATCCTGCGGGGCAGGCCGGTTCCCATTATTTTGAGGCGCGGCGAGATGTCGTGAGGGGCAAGGGGCCTTGTCCTGCAGCGCTTTTCGTCATGCCCATGTCACTGTTCAGCTGAGATTGGCGTGATCGTGATACGCGAAACTCGCAGCATCATGCTCTGCCCGATACGCAGTCCGACAGCGCTGGACGCATATTTTCATTTTCCCCGCTCATGCCTGCCTGCATCTATTGTGCCGCTGATCCCGACCCTTTAGAATTTCGTTTAATTACAGCGAGTCCTGAGCCGCCATCTGGCTTTATCAGGTGTGGAATCCCATCTTCTTCATGATGAATGCAAATAACAGGTGGTTGGTATGACGGGGGTTGCGCCAGGCAATAACATATCAGCCTATCACTTCGGTGATTATGTCTTTGATGTCAAAAGGCGAGAGTTGATCTTCTGTGCCGACAAGGACAACTTGCAAAGCGCCCGGGTGGTGCGTTTGTCATCGGCAGAGAGCCTCATTTTCAGCTATCTGCTCGATCACCATGACGAGGTGTGCGACAAGGATCTGTTGCTCGAAATCGGCTGGTTGGGTCGCCCCATCAGCCCCAACTCACTGAACGTGGCCATCGCCAATATTCGCCGCCACTTCGCCTCATCCCCCCAGACGCTGGATATCAGAAGTACCCCGAAAAAAGGGTACTCCCTGCATCTGAACTGCAAGATGAAGAGCTATTACGGCAAGGCACTGCCAACAGAGAGTGAGCCCTTGCCCGAGCCGATGAGCGAGCCCACGCCTGCAGCGGCTGCGCAGCCACCGTCGACATCACCAAGCTCCGACCACGAGGTCATCAAAGAGCCTGCTGCTCCCCGTTCTTTTGGTGAGCGCGCCAAACTTGCCTTTCTCAGCGGTATCGGGCGGCCAATGCTGGCAAGGGGCCTGATATACGTCAATTTGCTACTGGTTGTGCTGGTGGCGTTTGTCGCCAGCTATCTCCATTTCGAGTGGCTCCATGTGCACTGCACCGACTCGCCGACCGGCGTTGTTTGCCAGATGGAGGCACGGAGCGATGTGCCACCAGTCAAGTCGGCATCGCTGGTGCTGGTCTCCGGCCACCAGGTTCGCGTGCTCTCCTATAAAGAGCTCGAAAAAACGCTGTAAGGGATCTCTGATGAAACGAACGCTGAAAAATACCTTGCTGCTGTTGCCACTGCTTGTCGTGCTGCTGTTTGTGGTCGGGATGTTTATCAACAGTCTGGGCTGTCATTACGACCTGAAAATGTCAGCCAATGGAGTCAACTATCACGGGGTGTGCCGCTGGGGCAAAATTACCGTGATCGAAGAGGAGGAGGCGACCAGGGAGAAGTGGCGGGTGACCGGTTTTCAACTGACCTTTTTCAACCAGCTTGTTTACCTCATCGACAGTCGTACCCAACTGCACGAATCGGGTAACGATGACTCCTATCTCAATGAGTACAACCTGATCCAGTCGCAATATGCGCTGGTCAACTATGCCTGGGTGCCGCTGACTGAAAACAAGGTGGCGATCTTCCAGCGCGATCCGGTGCACGAGGTCGTGATTGCCCAGCGAGATGGCTGGTTCGATCTCTACCGCTGGTTCTTCCCCCCGGCACCACTGGTGCCTGTTCAGCCGCAAAGCGCAGGTGCCGGGCGTCCCGCTAGCTTCTAAGCAACTTGCACCAGGGGCCGGTGACTTCGCAGT
>NZ_JBFODN010000183.1:0-6642 GCF_040908345.1 Aeromonas sp. R3-1 | reverse complement strand
CACCGAGTCTACTGCAAAGGGGGGGGAGGATACCAGCCCGGCAGGGTGCCGGGCTGGTCAGCGATCAGGCGGGAACCATGATCTGGGTGGCGACGATCACCACCAGCAGGCCGACGGCGACCGGCATACTGGTGCGCTTGACCACTTCGAACGGCGAGAGCTTGCCCATCCCCGCACAGGCGACCACCACCCCGGAGACCGGAGAAATGGTGCGACCCAGGTTGGAGGCTTGCAGCATCGGGATTACCAGATAGGCCGGGTTGATGCCAAGGCTGCTGGCCAGGTTGGGGATCAGCTCCACGAAGGCGTAGAAGGGGGCATTACCCGAACCGGTGGTGAAGGCGGCCAGGGTGGTGATCACCACCAGTGACAGCATCATGATCAGGCCGCCGGAACCGAGATCCTGCGCGTGAGCCAGCAGGGTGTCGATAAAGCCGATGGTCATCAGACCCTGGGCGAAGACACCGGCACCGACCAGCAGCATGACCACACCGGCAAAGGCGTCAGCCATGTTGCGCCAGCAGACCTGCAGACCATCCAGCAGCTCCTTGCCATTGCGGATCCGCACGAGCTCCAGCAGGCTGGCCAACACCATGCACATGACGATGATGGTGACGATATCCAGCTGCGGACCCCATTTACCGTCAAACACCAGCACCCCGATGATGGGGGTAAAGGGCAGGATGGCGTAGAAAGCGGGGGCGGTAGTCACCAGATCACCCGGTGCGACCGGCTCGTTGTGTTCACCGGATTTCTGGTCAAGGTAGCGCTGCCAGAAGAAGTGGGTCACCGCCATGCAGGCGATCGCCACCAGCGAGATGGGCAGGGTCAGCTTGAAGGCAAAATCCAGCAGCGGCATGTTGGCGGCCTGAGCGGCCATCACCACGTCACCGGAGGTCGGTGCCAGAATGATAGCGGCTGGCGAGGCGCACACGGCCGCAGCCGCGCCACGGGAGATCCCCATGTTGACCATCAGTGGGAACAGGGTGGCCATCAACAACACGCCGAGGCCGGTAGCGGAGCTGACCGCCAGCGACATGGCGCAGGCCACCAGATAGGCAGCCACCAGCAGGATATAGGGGGACTTGATGATGCCGAGCGGTTTGCTGGCCAGCTTGACCAGAATGGTGTTGGCACCGATATGGCTCATATAGCCGGCGAAGCCGCACAGCACCATGATCAGCATCCCCAGTCCACCGCCACGGTCATTGAGCAGGAAGCGGACGTATTCGAAGATATCGGTTGCGATATAACCGGTGCTGACCACCTTGCTCGGTAGTACCGGTTTGCCCATCATGGCGGTGATGACCAGCAGCAGCAAGCCGCCGCTCAGCAGCACCCCGGTCGCGGAGTATCCTTTGAAAATGGCACGGCCCACCACCAGGGTGACCAGGGTGCCAACGATGAGTTCCAGCATATGTTGCCTTCTGATTGGATGAGAGTGGAGGGAGTCTATTCCGATAGGGGTAGAGTGGCGACTGGAAACAGGATGTTGTGTGAGCTAAATCAACGTTTAACCCCATGAACAGAATTAAAGAAAGGTAAAGGTACTTTACCCAGCGGGTTTGGCTACCTACCCTTGCCAGCCTTGGTTGTCTTTTGAGGCTTTTATATGGCGATTGGTGATTTTTCAGGCATTAAACGCTCTATTTTCCTGCTTGCGATGCTATTTTCACCTACTTGCGTGTTTGCGGTAACCAATGACGGTTTTCATCAAACCGGTCCTCATCAGGCGGTCGCCATGCGGCGTCTCATGGCTCCTCACTCTTATGGGGTACTGGTGGTTGCCGAGGGGAACAGACCCCGTTTTGCCGCGCTGGCATCCAAAACCACCGAAGCAAACTGCCTGGCCCGTCATGCCATCCGGGTAGATGGGGTCGCGCTGCTGGTCACCCCGAGATTCTATGCCAAAGAGGGAAAACGGGGACTTTGCGAGCTGTGGCTCAATGAGGGGGCAGATCAGGACTTTTTTGCCAACCGCCTTAAAAATGATCATTTTATTCAGATAGATGGTCATGACATCAATGTGAAAAACTATCACCTCGACTGGCAGCGCATCAGCCGTCATGCTCAATAAAAATACAGTTTTGGCCTTGTGCCATACTCTGCTCACGCAACCTGTGAGCGTGCTCTGATTTCTGGGCGCATCATTGTGTTGCGCCGCCTCGTCGTCACACATAGGCTATACCCGTCATCTGTGTGGCGGTGGGGTTCACCAAGGTTGGTACTCCGCCCGTGCAATCAAGGAAGGTAGTCTGGCATGGTCAGCAAGGTTTATGGAGTAGTGGGGGTCGGATTGTTGTTGTTGCCCCTGATGAGTCAGGCTCAGCCGAGCCGGCCGCAAGTGGTGCCAGAGTCCCGCATCAATGTCCGTTTTTATGAGGTCAATGCAACCAGTCCGGAGCAGCTTGCCCGGGCGATTGCCCAGAGTGCTCCCAAGGTGAATGGCAAGCCCGTACTCGGCAAGGCGAGTTATCAGGTGGACTGGCAGCTGGATACCGAGCAGTTGCCGGGTCGCTGCCAGCTCAACCGGGTGACGGTGACCACCAACGCCACCGTGTTGCTGCCCCGCTGGCGTCAGAGCGCGAACAGTAACGATCCTGCCCGCCAGCGCTGGGGGCGGCTGCTCTCCAGCATGTTTGACTACGAATCCCGCTTCAAGGAGATGGTGCTGCAAGGGGCCAATCAGGTGGGCGGTGCGATTGCGGGATTACCCGGTCATGCAGATTGCCAGGCGCTGCGCTATGCCGCGTGGGCTGCGGGCAGTGGCGAGCTGAACAAGATCAAGGGACGGCTCGACGGATTCCAGCGTCAGACAGGTTACGGCGAACAGCTCGGGGTGCACTGGCCCAAGTAAGTGCTATCTCAAGACGCAATATCCAGCATCGCACGATTTGATAAATAGAATGGCCGCCTGATGGGCGGCCATTCTATTTGTTTGCAGAGTCCGGTTCAGACCAGCGCCTTGCCTTTGAGCAGTTTGCGCACCCAGTAACGGGCTGGGTGGAGCGCTTCCAGCAGATCGGCGGCCAGCGGCAAGGGATCGCCGCAGATCTCGCTGGCGAGCAGCTCACCACAGAGCGGCGCCGAGCAGAGGCCCCGCGAGCCGAGCGCCCCCAGCACATAGAGGCCGGGGTGAAGGGGGAGCGGCTGGGCGTTGTGCTGATCATGCTGCAGCTGCGCATAGTGATCCGCCAGACCTTGCAATCTGGCCACTGGCCCCACCACCGGAAGGTGATCCCGGCTGGCACAACGCACCCCTACGCGCGCCTCGTTGCCGCTCACATCCACTTCGGCGGGCCAGGTTTGCTCCGGCAGGCAGGCTTGCAACCGCACCTGATTCTGGATTTGCTCCTCGGCACGAAACTCAAGGCTGCTCTGGTTACGGCCATAGCTGGCACCAATACAGTGTTGATCGTTGTGCATAGGTGTGAGGTAGCCATCGTAGCAGAGCACCGTGTTGAGCTGACTCAAGCTGGCTGAGGTTGGCACATGACTCACCTGACCGCGCACCGGATAGAGCGGCAGCTCGGCAAAGGGGAGCAGTGCTGGCAACTGGTGTCCGGCGGCGACCACCAGATTGGGGGCCTGCCAGTGGCGGCCATCCTGGCTCTCTACTTGCCAGCCATCGGCCAGTTCAGTAATAGCGACTACCTCGGTCTTGAACACGACCTCAAGCAGCCCGCTGGCTTGTGCTTCCTTGATGGCGGCGCGGGTGAGATCCGCAGGGCAGAGCCAGCCCCCCAGCGGGTAACTGACGCCGCTATGGCCGCAGGGCAGGCCAACCACCTGCTCTACCTCTGCTGTAGAGAGGGGATACATCAGTTCGGACGGGAAGGGGCCTTGGTTCATTTTCGCCAACTTGGCTGCCGATTTGTCGTCATAACCGAGCTGGGTCACTCCGCATAATTCGAAAACGATAGGATGGCGTTCGGCCAACGCCAGCAGCCGTTGGTGGGCATAGCCAAAAGCGAGCGAATAGAAGCGTGACAGGGCGTCGTGCTCGCCGTTAAGCAGTGGATAGAGGGCTCCTTGGCGGTTGCCCGAGGCGCCGGTGGCCGGTTCGCCATCTGCACACAGCAACGTCACCTTGCGACCCCGCTCCACCAGAGAGAGCGCCGTCATGGCCGAGGCGATGCCGCCGCCGATGATCACCACCTCGCCAGCGCGTCCGGCAGGACGGGCATACCAGGGGACTATGGTATGCTGCGGCTGCTTGTCGGTGCGATCCCCCACCAGCATCTCCCGCTTGCTACCGTGGCCCTTGACCTTCTTCATGGTAAAACCGGCGGCAATCAGGCCGCGACGGACAAAACCGGCACAGGTAAAGGTGGCGATGGAGCAATCGGGACGGGCGAGGCGAGCGAGACCATCAAACAGATCCTGTGTCCACATCTCCGGGTTCTTGGCCGGGGAGAAACCATCCAGATACCAGGCGTCCACCAGACCTTCTGCCCGGTGAGGCACCTGCGGCAGCATATCCTTGATGTCGCCAAACCAGAGATCGAGGCGAATGCGGCCACCCGCAAAATGCAGGCGGTGGCAACCGGAAACCGGCAGCGGCCATTGGGCGACAAGATCCTGACTCAAGTGGCCAAGTTCAGGCCAGGCGGCCAGCGCCTTGCGCAGATCGTCTTGGGTCAGGGGGTATTTCTCGAAACTGATGAAGTGCAGACGGGAGCCATTGCCGGATTGAGGCGCCTGTTCCAGGAAGGCTTGCATTGTCGCCAGAAAGTTAAGGCCTGTGCCGAAACCTGTTTCACCTATCACGAAACTGTCACTATCGTGGTGCGAAAATCGCGCAGGTAGCCGGTTTTGCTGCAAAAAGACGTAGCGGGTTTCACTTAGACCGTTATCATTGGAAAAGTACACATCCCCGAAGTCACTGGAGACAGGAGTTCCCGCTTCATTCCAGTCCAATCGGGCATGATGTAAGGATGTTTGACTCACGTTTTCCTCGGCTCGCGTCACAAAATCGCGGGCATTCTACGTGAAAGCAGACCAGTTTGGCAGCCGAAAGCGGGTAGACTTGGCGCCAGTTTTTCCAGACGAGATGAATTAATGAGAAGAGCAGTGATCACCGGTATCGGCGTCATCTCCAGTATCGGCAACAACAAGGAAGAAGTGCTGGCCTCCCTGAAAGCAGGTAAATCCGGCATCACCTATTCCGAGCAGTTCGAGCAGCACAACCTGCGCAGCCGTGTCTGGGGTAACATCAAACTCGATCCGTCTGAACTGATCGACCGTAAAGTCATGCGTTTCATGGGCGACGCTGCGGCCTACGCCTACCTCTCCATGCAGCAGGCCATTGAAGATGCTGGTCTGGCGGAAGATCAGGTCTCCAACGAGCGTACCGGCCTGGTGGTCGGTTCAGGTGGTGCCTCCGGCAAGAACACCTCGGAATCTGTGGATATCGCCCGTGAGAAAGGGGTCAAGCGTGTGGGCCCTTACATGGTGCCGCGTACCATGTCTTCCACCACCTCTGCCTGTCTGGCGACCCCGTACCAGATCAAGGGGGTTAACTACTCCATCAGCTCCGCCTGCGCCACCTCTGCCCACTGCATCGGTCACGCGCTGGAGCTGATCCAGCTTGGCAAACAGGATGTGGTCTTCGCTGGTGGCGGCGAGGAGCTGGACTGGTCCTCTACCATCCAGTTTGACGCCATGGGCGCGCTCTCTACCAAGTACAACGACACGCCGGAAAAAGCGTCCCGTACCTATGATGCGAACCGCGATGGTTTCGTTATCTCCGGTGGCGGCGGCATCCTGGTGGTTGAGGAGCTGGAACATGCTCTGGCCCGTGGTGCTCACATCTATGCCGAGCTGACCGGTTACGGTGCTACTTCTGATGGCTACGACATGGTTGCCCCGAGTGGCGAAGGCGCAGTGCGTTGCATGAAGATGGCAATGCAGGGTGTCGGCAAGGTTGATTACATCAACACCCACGGTACCTCCACCCCGGTTGGCGATACCAAAGAGCTGGAAGCTATCCAGACCCTGTTTGGTGCCAACGGTCCCAAGATCTCTGCCACCAAGGCGATGACCGGCCATGCGCTGGGCGCCGCCGGCGTGCACGAGGCTGTCTACTCCCTGCTGATGATGGAACACGGCTTTATCGCTCCCAGTATCAACATCGAGACCCTGGACGAGAAGGCTGAAGGTCTGCCCATCGTGCGTGAGTACGAAGCGGCCGAACTCAACACCGTCATGTCCAACAGCTTCGGCTTTGGCGGTACCAACGCTTCTCTGGTGTTCAGCAAGTTCAAAGGCTGATTATCCGGTTGATATAAAAAAAGCGCCTCAGGGCGCTTTTTTTGTCTTCGGGATCTACCATCACTCATTGCAGAGCAGAGCAGAGCAGAGCAGAGCAGAGCAGAGCAGAGCAGAGCAGAGCAGAGCAGAGCAGAGCAGAGATCGACCATTGTGGAATAGGGGTGGGGGCAGATTTCAGTGCAGATGGTGGGGGGGGAGGTGACGCCACACCAATGAGCCGGATCTACATCTCTCTAGTGGAGTAGATAGCAAGAAGGGAGTCTGAGGCTAATGCCAGTCAGTTAAGCCTGACTGGCATTGTTTTTATTGGCTTTTTTCACCGCATACTTTTGTGGTCTTGCCTTCACACTGCGGGGATAACTCCGCTCC
>NZ_JBFODN010000182.1:0-45300 GCF_040908345.1 Aeromonas sp. R3-1 | reverse complement strand
GAAAGAAGCCCGCAACTGCGGGCTTCTTTCATATTGGGCAACACTTGGAGTTAACTGGCGGCCTGCGTCTGCACCGTCTCCACGTTGGCCAGCTGCTGCTTGCCCAGCAACCGCTTGGTGATCATCGCCGCCATGATGGAGCCGTTGACGTTGAGAGCTGTGCGGCCCATATCCACCAGTGGCTCGATGGCGATCATCACCCCCACCAGCGCGATGGGGAAGTTGAGGGTGGAGAGCACGATCAGCGCGGCGAAGGTGCCGCCACCGCCGACGCCGGCCACCCCGATGGAGCCCAGCGCAATCACCGGCAACAGAGTCAGCAGGAACAGGGGATCAAACGGGTTGATGCCGAGTATGGGGGCAATCATCGCCACCATCATGGCCGGATAGATACCGGCGCAGCCGTTCTGGCCGAGGTTGGCACCGAACGAGGCGGCAAAGTTGGCGATGCTGGCGGGCACACCAAGGCGCTGCTGGGTCTCGATGCTGAGCGGAATGGAGGCGGCGCTGCTGCGGGAGATAAAGGCGAAGGTGAGCACGCCCCACACTTCCCGAAGATAGTGCAGCGGGTTCTGGCCGATCAGCAGCAGGATCACCATGTGCACCGCAAACATCGCCAGAATGGCGACGTAGCAGACCAGAATAAAACCGAGCAGGCTGAGGATCTCGCTCAGCGGATAGTGGGCCACCACCCGGGCGATCAGCGCCATCACGCCATAGGGGGTGAGCGCAATCACCACCCGCACCATCTTCATTACCCACAGTTGCAGAGTGTCGATGGCGACAGCGGCGCGGGCACCCGCCTGTGGATGCTCCGCCTTCATCTGCAGCAGAGCAACCCCCGCCAGCACGGTGAAGATCACCACGCCGATCACCGAGAGACCGCGGCTACCCGCCATATCGGCGGTAAAGTTGGTGGGCACCAGCGAGAGCAGCAGGGCCGGCAGGGTCTGGGCACTGTCGAGGGTGCTCATGCTCTGTTGCAGGGCTGCCGTGTCGCTGCCGTGGCTCAACAGCCCCTCGGCAGTGAGGCCACTCAGATGGGTTACCGTCATCCCCACCACACCGGCGATCATCACCAGGGTCAGCATGGAGCCGATCAGCACGGCACTGATCTTGCCGAATGACTGGGCCTGCTCCAGCTTGTTGATGGCGGAGAGGATGGAGGTGAACACCAGCGGCATCATCACCACCTTGAGCAGGCTGACATAGCCACCGCCGATGATATTGACCCACTCCAGAGTCTGCTGGACGCCGGCATCATCGGCGCCCCACCCCAATTGCAGCGCCAGCCCGAACAGGGCGCCAAGCAGCAGACCCGCAAGCACCTTACGCGAGAGCGGCAAACCGGTAGGCAACCGGGTGAGAGCAAAACAGAGCAGACAGAAAACAAGCGATGCAATCAGGACAAACATCATGAATACCTGTAGCGGCCATCAGGCCGAAAGTGGATAGAAACGAAGGGAGATGCGGGCTGGGCCGCAGAACAAAACGCCGGAATGCAGGAGAGTGCAGGCGTGAAAAAGCAGCGGACGCCCGAGGGGGCGTCCGCTGGCAATCGGGTGAATTACTTCTTTATGGGGGCGTCGTACTGTTCGGGTTCGTCGCTATAGACGCAGACATTCCACTTGGCGGCCAAACCATCTTCCGCCAGACAGTAACGCTCGAAGAAAGCCTTGATCTCCGCTCGCTGGCAGTGGGCTTCGAAAGCCGCCATATCTTGCCAAATCTCGTTGAACACGATGGGGAAGCTCTCCCCCTCGGCAAACGGACTCGCGATGTGGCGGGTCACCCGATATTGCAGGCAGCCATCCTCACGCAGGGTGTTGGGCTCGAGCGCCTGCAGCACCTGAAACAGGGCTTGCTCCTGACCGGGTTTGGGCAGGAATTGGGCAATGCAGTAAACCTTCTTGGACATGGGGTCCTCCTGGTTGTGGCGAGCTCAGGCTTGCTGCAGCGTGACCACTTGATTGTCGATAAGGCGGGCCTTGCCAAGATAAGCGGCCATCAGGATCACCAGCTGCGCGCTCTCGTCAGTGGCGGACTCGAGGGTGGCGGCATCGACGATGTCGATGGCATCGGTACGAAAACCGACATTGTCGAGACGCTGGCTGGCCTGCGCCACCAAGGAGGGCAGGTGGTGATCACCCGCTTCAATCTGCTCGGCGATCCAGTTCATGGTGCGCGCCAGCTCGGGGGCAATGGCCCGCTCGGCGGCAGTCAGGTAGCCGTTGCGGGAAGAGAGCGCCAGCCCGTCTTCGGCCCGCACGGTGGGCACGCCAACGATCTCGATGGGCATCGCCATGTCGGCCACCATCTTGCGAATAAGCGCCAACTGCTGGTAATCCTTCTGGCCAAAGCAGGCCACATCCGGCTGTACCAGATTGAACAGCTTGGTGACGACGGTACTGACACCACGGAAGTGACCCGGGCGCAGCGCCCCCTCCAGCAGATTGGAGAGACCCGGCACCTCGACGAAGGTCTGACTGGCCAGCCCCTGCGGATACATGATCTCCGGGGTCGGGGTGAACACCATATCGACGCCAGCCGCTTCCAGCGCAGCGCAATCCTGCTCCAGAGTGCGCGGGTAGTTGGCGAGATCCTCGGCCTTGTCGAACTGCATCGGGTTGACGAAGATGCTGACCACCACCTTCTCGGCGTGGCTGTGCGCCTCTTTCACCAGCGTCAGGTGGCCCTGATGCAGATTGCCCATGGTGGGCACAAATGCGATGGCACGGCCTTCACGGCGCCATTGGCTTATCTGCTCACGCAGAACGACGGGATTATTTACGACCAACATCAGCAGTTCACCTTCCGATAAATCAAAAAGAGAGACGGGTTGCATCTACCGGTAGCACTCGGGCGGGATGGGGCACGAACATTGCTATCAGCAGTTCACCTCTAGATGAATCAATAAGATACGGATTCGCTATACGGATTAACTGTGCGAGGCTGAGAAGCAGAGACGGGGGCCGCAGCCCCCATCATGCAACCGCCAGGATCAGTTGAAGCAGTGCTCCGGGCCGGGGAAGCTCCCCTCGCTCACCTGCTGGACATAGAGGCGGATGGCGGCACGCACATCGCCGGTCTCGGCCAGGAAGTTCTTGGTGAACTTGGGCACATAGCCGGAGGTGACGCCAAAGGCATCGTGCATCACCAAAATCTGACCATCGGTCGCGGGGCCGGCACCAATGCCGATCACCGGGATGCGAAGCGCCTTGGTGATGCGCTCGGCCAGCGCAGTGGGCACACACTCGAGCACCAGCAGCTGGATACCGGCCGCTTGCAGTTCGAGGGCCTGACGGTAGATCTCCTGCGCCTGAAACTCATCGCGCCCCTGCACCTTGAAGCCACCAAAGACATGAACGGATTGCGGAGTGAGGCCGAGGTGACCGCACACCGGCACCCCGTTGCGGGTAAGGTGGCGGATGGAGTCACACAGCCAGTCGCCCCCTTCCATCTTCACCATGCGGGCACCGGCCGCCATCAGGCGGGCTGCGTTCTGGTAAGTCTGCTCGGGAGTGGCGTAGCTCATGAACGGCATGTCGGCGACCACCAGTGCCTTGCTGGCACCGCGCGCCACACAGCGGGTGTGATAGACCATCTCATCCATGTTGACCGCCAGGGTATCCTGACCCCCTTGCAGCACCATGCCCAGCGAATCGCCGATGAGCAGCACGTGGGCACCCTCGTCGTCGAACAGCTTGGCAAAGGTGGCATCATAGGCGGTGATGGCGGTGAACTTTTGACCTTCCTGCTTCATCTTCAGCAGGCTGGCGGTGGTGATCTTGCTCATAGAGGCTCCTGTAGATCTGCACTCGGCGCAATGATGGCCAAATCATTGTGCGGGCAGCGGGCAACCAGTCGGGCGAGCGGGGTGCCGCAGGGCAGCACCAGAGCAGGCGCAATTTCGGCAAGGGGCAGCAGCACGAACTCCCGCTCCTTCATGCCGTAGTGGGGTACGATCAGGCGCTCATGGTTGATCACCTGATCCCCATAGAGCAGCAGATCGAGATCCAGAGTTCTCGGCCCCCACCGCTCATCTTTGCGCACACGTCCCTGTTCCAGCTCGATTTTTTGTAATTGATCCAGCAGCGCAAGGGGCGCGAGCCGGGTATTGAGCCGGGCCACGGCATTGACGTAGTCCGGTTGGTCAGCAGGCCCCATGGGGCGGCTGCTGTAAAACGACGAGGCCTCCACCAGCACAGATTCCGGCAACCTTGCCAACACGGCAACGGCGCGACGAGCCTGACCCAGCGGATCAGACAGGTTGGAACCAATGGCGATGAAGACCTCGGTCATCACGTCTGTTGTCACTCGGCCACTTTCGGTTTGCGGCGACGGGGGCGACGGCGGTTGCGGCTGTTGCTGCTGCGCTTCTCGCCATCGTGGCTACGGGCCTCGCCGCGCTCACCGCTGGCCGGGCGACGGGTCGCTTCACGCTGCAGTTGCGGGCGCACATCCGGATTGGAGGCAACATAACGCTCCCACCAGCTGGCCAGCTCACCGAGACCACGCTCGACCCGGTTGCGCAGCAACAGGAAGTCGAACGCCGCGCGGAACTTGGGATGCTCCATGGCGCGCTCGGGGTGCTTGCCCTGACGACGGGTCAGCCGCTGTTGCAGTGCCCAGATGTCGCGGACATCTGTGGTGAAACGGCGGGGAACGGCGATGATCCGCACCTGATTGTCCAGCACCTCGTTGATCGCCAGCATGAAGGCGTCATACCAGGGCAGGCCGCTCTCGTTCTCCAGCACCCGACCACGGGCCTCGACGCAGCCCCACAGCAGGGTGGCGTAGAGGAAGGCGGGGGTGACGCGCTTATCTTCACGAACGCGGGTGTCGGTATCGATCAGCGCCTGCTCGATAAACTGCTCGTAGGGCGAGTTGCCGTGCGGGGTAAACAGCGCAGCCACTTGCGGGAAGAGCTGCTGGAACAGACCATACTCGCGCAGTAATTTGTAGGTCGCCAGGCCATCGCCAGCCAGGAACAGCTTGAGGGTCTCCTCAAACAGGCGGGCTGCAGGGATGTCTTGCAGCAGTGGCGCCAGCTCCTTGATGGGGGCGGCGGTTCGCGGGCTAATGGTCATATCCAGCTTGGCGGCGAAGCGCACGGCGCGCAGCATGCGCACCGGATCTTCACGATAACGGGTCTCGGGATCGCCGATCAGCTCAAGCTTGCGCTCGGCCAGATCTTCCAGGCCCCCTTCGAAATCGTGCAGGGTGAAATCTTTGGCGCTGTAGTAGAGGGCGTTGACGGTAAAGTCGCGGCGCTCGGCATCCTCTTCGATGGTGCCGTAGACGTTGTCGCGCAGCAGCATGCCTTCATCAGACTGGGCCGACACATGTTTGCTGGTATTGACCTGATGGTGGTGACCCCGGAAGGTGGCCACTTCGATCACGTCACGACCAAAGACAATGTGAGCCAGGCGGAAACGACGGCCAATCAGGCGGCAGTTGCTGAACAGCGCCTTGATCTGCTCCGGCGTCGCATCGGTTGCGATGTCGAAATCCTTGGGCGTCTTCCCGAGCAGCAGATCCCGGACTCCGCCGCCGACTAGGTAGGCCTCATAGCCCCCTTTGTTCAGGCGATAGAGCACCTTGAGTGCATTCTCGCTGATCTCTTTGCGCGAAATAGGGTGCTGATCACGGCTTAAGGTACGACGTTGACCGGCGACACGGGCTGGAATGGGGGATTCCACCGACTGCTCGCCGTCTTCCTTGCCGAGCACCTTGCGGCAAAAGTTTGCGATCTGGGAAAAAATGGTACACCTCTTCATGACTTCTAAATTGACGGGAGGCCAAAAAATAGCGGCCTATGATAGCTCACGCCTAACCAAATGAAAAACCGTGCTGACAATTGATCCCGCATGAAACCGTCTGTCAGCGAAAATAGCGGTCTATCTGCACATAGCTCACGCCTGCACAAATGAAAAACCATGTGGCTACTTCAGCTCATTTGAATCAAACAGAGCCAAAAAATAGCCGTCTATCTGCGCCCAGCTCACGTCTTATTACACGAAAACCGGCTCTCTTTACTCAATGTCCAGCGGGATCTTCTCGCTGGCTGGCACCCGTTCGAGCAGCCAGTTGGCGATGCCCCACTCGATGATCTCGTCGATCCGGCTTGCCATCAGCTCGGGCGGCGGGCACTGGCCGAGGAAGTGCAGTGCCTGCCACAGGGCCGGTCGCACCTCATCAAGCGCCAGCGCAGGCGCATGGTTCTGCTTGGAGAGCTTGTTGCCATCTGCCAGCACCGCCAGCGGCAGGTGCACCCAGTCGGGCACCGGTGCCCCCAGGGTCTGGTAGAGGGCAATCTGGCGCACCGTGGGCTCCAGCAGATCGGCACCGCGCACTATCTCGGTGATGCCGCTGTCCATATCATCCACCACCACCGCCAGGTTGTAGGCGTAGAGCCCGTCGCGGCGGCGGATAATGAAATCCTCCTCGGCGAGCGCCGCCGGGACCGCGATATGGCCCTGCAAGCGATCATCGAAGTGGTAGACCGGATGGTGCTGGCGCAGCCGGGCGGCGCAACCTTCGGCCGCAAGCCCGAGGGTGCGGCAGTGGCCGCTGTAGAGACCGCCCGCGGCCATGATTTCGCGCCGGGTGCAGCGGCACCAGTAGAGATCCCCCGCCCGGTAGAGCTGGTCGATGATCTCGTCATAACGGCGGTGGCGCGCGCTCTGGAACATCACCTCCCCATCCCACTCGAGGCCATATGCTTCAAGAGTCTTGAGGATCAGGTGCGCTGCCCCCGCCATCTCCCGCGGCGGATCGATATCTTCGATGCGTACCAACCAACGTCCCTGCTGCGCTCTGGCCTGCAAAAAGCTGCCGAGGGCGGCGATCAGCGAACCAAAATGAAGCGGGCCTGAGGGTGAGGGGGCAAAGCGGCCGACATAGGGGCGCACAAGGGGTGAGGATGGGGAATTCACTGGCATGACTGTTCGGGTAAGCGATTCATTGAGGCTGCATTCTGGGGCTCGACCGCCAAAAGCTCAATAAAAAAGGGAGCCCGCGAGCTCCCTTTTTCATATACCAGAGGGTCGGGATCAACCGGCCATCTGTTTTTCCTTGATCTCGGCCAGCGTCTTGCAATCGACACAGAGGTCGGCAGTCGGACGGGCTTCCAGACGACGGATACCGATCTCGATACCGCAATGTTCGCAGTAACCGAAATCATCGTCTTCAAGCAGCTGCAAGGTCTTCTCGATCTTCTTGATCAGCTTACGTTCACGGTCGCGGGTACGCAGTTCAAGAGCGAACTCTTCTTCTTGCGCGGCACGATCCACGGGATCCGGGAAGTTGGCAGCCTCGTCTTTCATATGGTCGACGGTACGATCAACTTCCTGCATCAGTTGGTTGCGCCAGGCACCCAGGATCTTGCGAAAATGCGCCTTTTGTTGGTCATTCATGTACTCCTCACCCGGCTTTTCCTGGTAAGGCGCGACACCCGCAATGGCCAGGGGGCCCAGAGATTTCCTGTTTTCGCCTGTTGGCATGCCCTGTCTCCTAATTCAGCACGCTACCCGTGCCATCCATAAATTGAGGGCGACATCTATAGCAGAAGGGTAACGGGTAAGCAAACGAGCCGTACCAATAATGTTACCCACTCCAATATTTATGCACTCCCCTCGGGTAACAGGTGACCAGATTCAAACGGGATAAACCCTTGAGCCACCATGCCTTGCACCCCAACATGGGGCCGATAGCATAAAATTTCAACCCCCGCCGCGATTGCCTGCTCAATTAGCAGACTATAGTGCGGATCTATATGGGTTGCAGGGCGCATCCGGCTTATTCCGGAGTGCAGCACCATAAAGAGCAGCACGGCCCTGTGGCCCGCCGCTTTCATGGCCATCAATTCACGCAAGTGCTTGGCACCACGGGCGGTGACCGCATCAGGGAAGTAGCCCATGCCTGCCTCCTCCCGCTCGTCGAGCAGGGTGACCGATTTTACCTCGATGTAACAATTGCCCTTCTCGTCATCTTCCAGCAACAGATCGATGCGACTGTTCTCTTCGCCATATTTCACCTCGGTACGCAACCGGCTGTAACCCGCCAGCGGAGCGATAGCCTCCTGCTCGATCAACTCCCGGGCGATCTGGTTGGCGCGCGCCGTGTTGACGCAGATAAAGTGGCCCGCCGGGCTCTCGGCGATCTCCCAGCTGTTGGGCAGCTTGCGCTTGGGGTTATCGGAGGTGGAGTACCAGACCCGGGTGCCCGGATCGGCACAACCGGTCATGGCACCGGTATTGGCGCAATGGATGGTAATGACCTCGCCGTTATCGAGTTGCACATCGGTCAGAAAGCGCTTGTAGCGGGCCACCAGCTGGCCCGATTGCAGGGGGGGATCAAAGATCACGGGTTAGCCCTCCGCGCGTCTTCTTTTACCCGGGCGCGCAGCGGCCAGCAGGCAAGCGGCTCGTAGCGCACCCCGTCCGGAGTCGAGATGGATTGATAGAGGCAGAACTCATCTGCCTGCAGCAGAAAATTTGGGGCAGGCAGGATGGCAGGCGCCTCACCCGCCTTGCGCGACAGGGTGACATGGGGGCGATAACCCTGCTCGCCATTGCCAAGACGCAACTTCTCACCGTGGCGTCGCAGCGCCTTTGCCAGCACGGTCAGCTCGTTGGGCCACTCCTTCGGGCCAATCCAGGCAGCCTTGGCCCGGCTGAACCAGCCGGTCTCATCCAGCCTGATGGAGAGCGGCGGACAGTGCTGACGCTCCACGGCGGCGATCAGGCGGCGGGTGGTCAACTCGTCCGCCTCCCCCAGAAAGGCGAGGGTCAGGTGGAGGTTGGCTTGCGGCACCGGCTGACCGGGCCAGGGCAGCTGATCGCGCCAGGCGATGAGCTCGGGGGCGAGCTCCTTGACGGGCAGGGCAAAGAAGAGTTTGGCCATGTGGTGATAATGCCTTTTTCACGCTCATTGGATGAGCCCATTCTATGGCAGCCATCCGGCCATGTCTCGCCAGCCTCCCGCCCGAGTGGCCATCTCCTCACATCCACTCACGGTGGCGCGGGTGGCTGTGGCAGAATAGGCGCCGTTTTACCGGTTGCTACAGAAGGTGCTCATCGCTTTGTCCCAGCTCCCCATCGTTTCGGTATTGCCCGAACTCTTTGCCGCCCTCGACAGCCACACCAGCGTGATCCTGCAGGCGCCACCCGGCGCGGGCAAATCGACCCTGCTGCCGCTGGAGCTGGTGCGTCAGAACCGGCTGCCCGGCCGCATCATCATGCTGGAACCAAGGCGCCTGGCTGCGCGCAATATCGCCACGTTTCTGGCCCGTCAGCTGGGGGAGAAGGTGGGCGAGCGCATCGGCCTGCGGGTGCGTGGCGAGAGCCGCACCAGCGCAGCGACCCGGCTCGAGATCGTCACCGAAGGGGTGCTGACCCGGATGTTACAGCAAGACCCGGAGCTGACTGGCGTCTCGCTGGTGATCTTCGATGAGTTCCACGAACGCAGTCTGCACGCCGATACCGCGCTGGCCTTCGCCATCGAGAGCCAGCAGGGATTGCGCGATGACCTCAAGCTCCTGGTGATGTCCGCAACCCTGGATGGCATGGCACTCGAGACCTTGCTGCCGGATGCCCCAGTGGTTCGCTCCGAGGGGCGTGGTTTTCCCATCGACTATCACTACCGCCCCGCCAATCGCCAGCAGTGGCTGGAGCCGCAGGTCGGTGCCGTGGTGCTCGAAGCGCTGGCCGCCCACCGCGGCAGCCTGCTGGTCTTTCTGCCGGGACAGGGTGAGATCGAGCGACTGGCGCAATGGTTGGCAGACAAACTGCCGGACGACATGACCCTCGCCCCCCTCTACGGCCGCCTCGACATGGCGGCGCAGCAGGCAGCCATCGAACCGGCACCTGCGGGCCACCGTAAGCTGGTGCTCACCACCAATGTGGCGGAGACCTCCCTCACCATCGAGGGGATCTCGGTGGTGATCGACAGTGGGCTGGAACGACGGGCCTCCTATGATCTGAAAAGCGGTGTCACCCGACTGGAAACACGCCAGATAGCCAAATCCTCCGCCACCCAGCGGGCAGGCCGTGCTGGCCGTCTCGGCCCCGGCGTCTGCTACCGGCTCTGGAGCAGCGAGGTGCAGGAGCGGCTCGCCGAGCAGAGCCCGCCAGATATTCTCACTCAGGAGCTGACCGGCCTGCTGCTGGATGCCGCCCAGTGGGGGGCAAAAGTGGAAGATCTGCCGCTGCTCGACATGCCGCCGCCGGCGGCCGTCGCCAGCTCCCAGCGGCTGCTGGTGGCCCTCGGCGCCATGAAGCCGGAGGGTGAGCAACAACTTACCCCGGCTGGTCGTGCCATGGCGGCCTTCGGTACCCATCCCCGTCTCGCCCGCATGCTGCTGCGCGCCCGCGAGCTGGAAGCTGAAGGTCTGACAGGGATTGTCGCCGATGCCGCATATCTGGTGGCGTTGCAGGAAGAAGATCTGCGAGGATCGGAGCGCCTCTCTGTGCTGTTCCACCGCCGTCAAAACGCCCTGCGCCAGGGCGCGGCCCGCTGGTTTGAACGGCTTGGCGTACGCCCTGCCACTGCGCAGGGTCAGTGGCTGGGGCTACTCTGCGCCCTCGCCTGGCCGGATCGCATCGGCAAACTGCGCAGCGGCAGTCGCTATCAACTCAGTGGTGGAGTGAGCTGCGATCTGGTAGAAGGTCATCCCTGTCAGGGACAAGGGGCCCTTATCGCCATCGAGATGGGGCAGAACGATCGCGGTAGCCGCATCTTTATCGTCGAACCGGTCGATCTTGACGAGCTGGTACGCCTGCTGCCGGAACTGGTAAGCGAACGACAGTGGTTCGACTGGGATGAACGGGAAGAGCGGGTGCGCGCCGAACGCCAGCAGGTGATCGGCGAGCTGGTGCTGAGCCAGCGACCGCTGACCGAACTCTCTGACGAGCAGAAAGGACGCTGCCTGCTGCAAGGCATTCGCCGCAAGGGGCTGCATGTGCTGCCGTGGGACGAGAGCAGCGAAGGGCTGCTGGCCCGTCTGCGCTGCGCCCGTGAGTGGCTGCCTGATGAGGAGTGGCCAGCCATGGATGACGACAGCCTGCTGGCCACCCTCGAACAGTGGTTGCTGCCAGCGGTGAGCGGCATGACCCGGCTGGAGCAGCTGAAGAGGCTCAATATGAGCGACATCCTGCGCCAATCCCTGCCCTGGCCGTTGCCCAAACGGCTCGACGAGGCGCTGCCAAGCCACTTTGCGGCACCGACCGGCAGCCGGGTGCGGATCCGCTATCAACCGGGGCAGGCACCGGTGATCCCGGTGCGCATTCAGGAGATGTTCGGTCAAGGTTCGACCCCCTGCGTGGCCGATGGCCGGGTGCCGCTGGTAGTGGAGCTGCTCTCCCCCGCCCAGCGACCACTGCAGATCACCGCCGATCTGGCTGCCTTCTGGGCAGGCTCTTACGAGCAGGTGAAAAAAGAGATGAAGGGGCGCTATCCCCGCCACTACTGGCCGGATAATCCGCTGGAAGCGATGCCGACCAAAGTCACCAAAAAGAAGATGGGCATCTAGGTTCGATGGGTTAATCCCGCTCGAACGTTCGCGAATGCGACATAACAAGTAGAAAGGAAAGCAAAGAGGATTTATGGCAACCCAACGACGCAAGCGTGCCCTCAAGAAGGCAGCGCCCAAACGCACCATCTGGCGCAAGCTGTTCTGGCTTGGCTTCAAGCTCTCCCTGGTGGTTGCGGCCTTTATGGTGGTGTTTGGCATCTACCTCGATACCAAGGTGCGCGAGCGCTTCGATGGCGAGAAGTGGCAGCTGCCGGTGATGGTCTACAGCCGCCCGCTGGAGCTCTACCCCAGCCAGCGCCTGTCGCGGGACCAGATGCTGCGCGAGCTCAACATGCTGAGCTACAAGCAGGTGCGCCAGCCTCACACGCCGGGTGAATACACCATCAACGGCAACCGCATCGAGCTGATTCGCCGTCCGTTCGAGTTCTATGATGGCGCCGACGGTGCCCGTGGCCTGCGCCTCACCTTCAACGGCCCGCGCCTTGAGGGGATCCAGTCGCTGGAGAACCAGCGCCAGCTCGGTTACGCCCAGATGGACCCGGTGCTGCTCGATCGCCTCAATACCGAAGATCGGGAAGATCGCCTGCTGGTGCGTATCGCCGAAGTGCCCGACAGCCTGCTGGTGACCCTGCTCACCACCGAAGATCGCGACTTCTACCAGCATGGCGGCGTCTCGCCGGTGGCCATCATGCGCGCCATGTTCGCCAACCTGATCGCGGGTCGTACCGTGCAGGGGGGCAGTACCCTGACCCAGCAGCTGGCCAAGAACTTCTTTCTGACCCGTGAGCGCAGCCTGTGGCGAAAACTGCAGGAAGCCTACATGGCGGTGCTGATCGACTATCGCTACAGCAAGGACGAGATCCTGGAGTCCTACCTCAACGAGGTCTATCTGGGGCAGAACTTCTCGCAAGGGGTCTACGGTTTCGGCCTCGCCTCCTACTTCTACTTCGGCATTCCGGTCAACGAGCTGGATATCGATCAGGTCGCCCTGCTGGTCGGTCTGGTGAAAGGCCCCTCCTATTACGACCCATGGCGCTTCCCGGAGCGGGCCAAGACCCGCCGTGATCTGGTGCTGAAGCTGCTGATGGATCACGGCAGCCTGACCCAGGCCGAGTATGAACTGGCCAGCCGCCAACCCCTCGGCATCATCGCCCGTGGCCAGATGAGTTATGGCCGCACCCCGGCCTTTATGGGACTGCTCAAGCGAGAGATCCAGAGCCGCTTCGGCGCCGATCTGCTCAAGCAGTCCGGCCTCAAGATCTTCACCAGTCTCGACCCCATTGCCCAGCACGCGGCCGAGCGGGCGGTCGAATCGGGCCTCGCCGATATAGAAAAGCTGCGCGGCAAGAAGAAGCTGGAGGCGGCCATGGTGGTCTCCGACTGGCATAAGGGCGAAGTCGTCGCGCTGGTGGGTGGCCGCGATCCCCGCTACGCCGGGTTCAACCGGGCGCTGGATGCCCGCCGCCAGATCGGCTCGCTAGTGAAACCGGCGGTCTACCTCACCGGTCTCTCCAACGGCCTGACCCTGGCGACCCCACTCAAAGATCAGCCGATCCGTATTCGCGGTCAGGATGGCCAGGTCTGGACACCGCAAAACTACGATCGCAAGTTCCGCCAGAGCGTGCCGCTGATGGATGCGCTGGCCAGCTCCCTCAACGTGCCGACCGTCAATCTGGGTCTGCAAGTGGGGCTGGAGAAGGTAGTCGACACCCTGCACAAGCTGGGAGTCCAGCAGGAGATCCAGCCCTACCCGTCGCTGGTGCTGGGGGCGGTGGCCCTCTCCCCGCTGGAGGTGAACCAGATGTATCTTCCCATCGCCAATCAGGGACTGACCCAGCCGCTGTCGGCCATTCGCGCCGTGGTGAACGGGGATGGCAGCCTGCTCTATCAGCATGATCAGACCGCCAAGCGGGTCACCGACCAGCAAGCAAGCTGGCTGACCCTGTTCGCCATGACCAAGACGGTGAGTCAGGGCACAGCCCGCGCGCTCAGTGCCAAGTTCCCCGGCGCCACCATGGCGGCCAAGACAGGTACCACCAACGAGCTGCGCGACTCCTGGTTTGCCGGGATGGACAACAACGAACTGGTCAGTATCTGGGTCGGTCGCGACGACAACACCCCGGCGGGCTTGACCGGTGCCAGCGGTGCCCTGCAGCTCTTTAGCGGCTACATGAGCCAGCGCGGCGTCAACAGTCTGGGACTGAAGATGCCGGAAGGGGTGACCTGGGCCAACTTCTCCCGCGCCAGCGGCACCCGCGTCACCAGCGACTGCCCGGGCAGCCTGCAGGTGCCGGCCAAAGCCTCCACCATGGGCTCCCCGGCCGGTTGCGCCAGCAGTGCGACGCCACGCAGTGCGCTGGATGACTGGTTCGGCGGTTTCTTCAACTAGATCAACGACACGGGCAGCGCAGGCTGCCCGTTCACTATGCTGCTGACAAGGAAACACCATGACCTTTCCGCTGTTTGAGGCCATCCACCATGTGGCCATCATCGCCAGCGATTACCCACGCTCGCGCCACTTCTACCACGAGGTGCTGGGGCTGCCCATCATCGCCGAGACCCTGCGCGAGGCGCGCCAGTCGTGGAAACTGGATCTGGCCCTGCCGGACGGCAGCCAGCTGGAGCTGTTCAGCTTCCCCTCGCCTCCCGAGCGCCCCTCCCGCCCCGAGGCGTGCGGCCTGCGCCATCTCGCCTTTCGGGTCAGCGACCTTGACCGGGTCATCGCCCACCTACTGACCCATCGGGTCGAGGTAGAGCCGGTACGGGTGGACGAGCTGACCGGCAAACGCTTTACCTTCTTCGCCGACCCCGACGGCCTGCCGCTGGAGCTCTACGAAGCGCCGCGCTGAGCCTGAGTCGGTCAAGCAGTCGGCCAAACAAAAAGCCGCCCGGCGAAACCGGGCGGCTTTTGTTATTGCTTCAGATTATCAGGCGGTAGTCAGCATAACGACAGCCAGCGCCATCACCATCATGCCAGCCCAGCCGATGGGCTTGAGCCGCTCACCGAAGAAGAGCAAACTGCCCAGCGCCGTACCGACGATGCCGATAGCTCCCCAGGTGGCGTAGGCAACAGCCAGGTCAATCTGACCGCCACTTACCACTTCCGAGAGCAGGGTAAAGGCGCCGAGTACCAGCATGATCCCCAGGAATCCCCACCCCTTGTAACGAAAACCCTTGGAGCGGTTAATGGCCATGTTGGCGCCGATATCGATCAGTGCGGCACCCAGTACAATCACAAACGGACTCATGCTGTGGCCTCCGCTTCTACTGACTTGTCTGCAGGCTCATCATGGGTCTCCCCCATGGTCACCATAACAATCCCCACTATCGCGAGAGCCAGGCCAATCAGCTCCTGAACGGTCACATCGTAACCAAGGAACATGACCGACACTATGGTGATCAAGGTGATCCCGAGCCCCTCCCAGAGCGCAAACGCAATACCAATGGAGATTGTTTTGGCGGCTTTCGCCAGCAACCAGTACGAGAAGCCGATCAACAGCCACATCGGGATGTAATTCATCCAGCCAGCTCCCTGCTCGGGGATCATGGCCATGCTGGAGGTACCAGCGACCTCGGTCACGATGGCGCCGGTCAAAAACAGCCGGGCCAGAAACATACGACTTAATAACATATAAGATGCCTTTGTTGCTTCGACGGGAGAGATGGTAAACGGGGAGAAGCAACTCGCGACAATCGCTCAGCGTCGATTATTCCGACGCCACAGGTTTGCCTTGCCTTGGTTCGACACGCTAAGGTGATGGTGAAAAACTCCGCCATAGCCTGTAAAACATGAAGCTATATCAGATAGAACTCTTTGTAGAGTCCGCCAATAGTGGCTCTATTGCCAACACAGCCCGTCGCCTCGGCAAAAGCCGCAGCGCCGTCAGCACCGCCATCGCGGCGCTGGAAGTTGAGCTTGGCGTCGAACTTTTTGAACGAGGCTCCAATCAGAGTCGCCTGACCGAGATCGGCGAGCTGGTGCTTGATGATTGCACTCGCCTGCTGCAGGCAGCCAACAGCCTGCAGCAGAAGTGCAAACATTACGCCTCGGGGGCCGAAGTGGCGCTGCGGGTTGCCCGCGATGACGCCATTCCCGAGCCGGTGTGGCGCGAGATGCTGGCCAGCCTGCACAATCAGTTTCCCGGTACCAGTATCTCTCTGGTGCTCGCCTCCCCACCCGAACTGCCGGCGCTGGTGGAAGAGGGGTTCGTCGATGCCGCTTTTGGCCTTATCACCGAGGATCAGGAGCGCAGCGGCCTCAATATCGACGTGCTCAACCCGATCCGCACCCTGATGGTGGTGGCACCCAGCCATCCGCTGGCCGGACTGAAGCGGGTCAAACAGCAGGATCTGACCGATCACACCCAGGTCACCCTCTCGTATGTAGATGAATTTTCTGTAAAAAGCCTGCTACCTGTGGGAGGCATGCATATCGGTCTCTCCAGCTTCGAGTTGATGCGCAATGCGGTGCTGGACGGGCTGGGCTGGGCAGTGCTCCCCTCGCCACTGATCCAGAGCCAGTTGCGACAAGGCTCCCTGCTGACCCTGAAACACAAGTTCAGCCTGCAGTGGCGGGATTACGGGGTCTATCTGGCGGAAAACGCCTATCACGGCAAGGTGTTGGCCTGGTTGAAGAAGTCGATCCAGGGGTATCTGGAACCTTTCGAGTAGCGATAAAGAGGCGGAGCCAGCTCACGATATCTACTTATCCTGATGATCCGAGAGGATGTGATCGTGCATACTGTTCACATACTCATTGAGCGCCGGAGGCGTAACCGATATGAGCAGTGCCCAAGACAAGGACGATATCTTGCTGGACGACGACATCATCGAACTCGATGATGAGGAGGTCGTGGTCCCCAAGGCACTCAACCCATGGCAAGTGCTGATCGTGGATGATGAGCCGGATATCCATCATGCCACCCGCCTGGCCCTCTCCAACATTCACTACAAATCCCGTCCGCTGGAGCTACTCAATGCCTACAGCGGCGCCGAAGCTGGCCGCATGCTGGAGGCCAATCCCAGGATTGCGCTGATCCTGCTCGATGTGGTGATGGAGACCGAAGATGCAGGTCTGCGGCTGGTGCACAGGATCCGCAACGAAATGCACAACTCGCTGGTGCGGATCGTGCTGCGTACCGGCCAACCCGGCCAAGCCCCCGAGCAGCGGGTGATCCTCGATTACGACATCAATGACTACAAGACCAAGACCGAGCTGACGGTACAAAAGCTCTACACCACTGTCATCGCATCCCTGCGTTCATACGAAACCCTCAGTGCCATCGACAAGAGCCGTCAGGGGCTCGGCAAAATTCTGGAAGGAGCGGGCGATCTCTACCATCTTCATTCACTCAAGGAGTTTGCCTCCGGCGTGCTGAAACAGATCAGCGCCATTCTCGATGTGGGCACCGAAGGGGCTATCTGCGTCGAGCGCCGTCCCGGCGAACAGGGGCTGGAGATCCTCGCCGCCACCGGCGACTACGAGACTCTGCTGGATGATGGCAAGATCACCGACTTCCCCCCCCTCAATGACTCGGTTCTGAAGGCACTGGCGGCGCGCAGCAACCGCTTTGAACACCCGCAGGACTCCCTCTATATCGCCGCCCAGAATGGTCGCGAGTTCGTGCTGAGTTTTACCCCGACCCAGCCCCTCGATCCCCTCGAGTGCGATCTGCTGGATGTCTTCTGCCAGCGCATCTCGGCGGCCTACGACAACCTCTATCTCTACAACCAGTTGCTGCGCGCCCAGGAGGCCACCGTAGTGGCGCTGGCGGCTCTGGCGGAGTTTCGCGACTCCGATACCGGCGAGCATGTCTTGCGGGTGCAGAAGCTCTCGGATGCCATCGTGGCAGAGTTGAGGCAGATGGCGGCCTATCCCGAGCAGCTAACCCCGGAGTTTGTCGAGATGATCGGCATGGCCTCCATCCTGCACGATGTGGGCAAGGTGGGCACCCCGGATCATATCCTGCACAAGCCGGGGCGTTTCGACCCGGATGAGCGGGCCATCATGGAGCAGCACGCCGGTATCGGCGCCAATATCCTGCACAAGGCGGGCGAAATGGTGGAGGGAACCAGCTACCTCTCTCTCGGCGCCGAAATCGCCCGGGGCCACCATGAGCACTTCGATGGCAAGGGCTACCCACAGCAGCTGGCTGGCCAGCAGATCCCGCTGTCGGCGCGGATTGTGGCGGTAGTCGATGTATTCGATGCCCTGCTCAGCAAGCGCCCCTACAAGGAGCCCTGGACGCTGACGCAGACCATGGAGTATATCCAGTCCCGCTCCGGCACCCAGTTTGACCCTCATGTAGTGACAGCCCTGTCGCGACTGGTCAACGAGTCGAGACTCCCCTACTCGCTCTGACCCTCTTTGCTCGCAACTCCACATACCCTGCCGGTGACCAAGGTCAGCGGCAGGGCATCAAAATAGCCGTTTTGTTGCATCCCGCACACATCAAAGCGCCGCAAAGCGGAAACATCCCCCTTCTTTGTTAGCGATAGCCGCTGAAATATGGTCATTTAACATCACATCGCTATAATATCGGCCTGCAAACCTGATACTAACAACGAAGGAATTATCATGAGCCTGAACCTGGTACCGGCCGGCAAGAGCCTGCCCGACGATATCTATGTCATCATCGAAATCCCGCAGAATGCCGACCCGATCAAATACGAAGTCGACAAGGACAGCGGTGCTATTTTCGTCGATCGCTTCATGTCTACCCCGATGTTCTATCCATGCAACTACGGCTACGTGAACGCGACCCTCTCTCTGGATGGTGACCCCGTCGACGTACTGGTTCCGACCCCCTACCCGCTGCTGGCCGGTTCCGTCATTCGCTGCCGCCCGGTTGGCGTGCTGAAGATGACCGACGAATCTGGCGAAGATGCCAAGATCGTTGCCGTACCGCACTCCAAGCTGACCAAGCAGTACGACCACATCCAGGATGTGAACGATCTGCCGGAACTGCTGAAAGCCCAGATCCAGCACTTCTTCGAGCGCTACAAAGAGCTGGAAGCGGGCAAATGGGTCAAGGTGGAAGGTTGGGGCGACAAGGCCGCTGCCGAAGCCGAGATCAAAACCTCTGCCGAGCGTTACGCTGCCAAGTAAGCATCACTCGGTTTGTAAAAAAGGCGCCTTATGGCGCCTTTTTTGTCGGTGTTTGCGGCAGCTGACCGGCCGCATCTTCGGCAGGATTGCCCTGAATGTATATTTCACGACCATCTTTCTGGTAGGGACGATAGTAATCACCGCCACAGCGATAGCCGCCGCCAGGCTGGCTCATCAGCTCGCAGTTGACCGGCAACACCTCCAGCCACTTGATGGCCTGCTGGTAGCGCAGCCACTCCTGCCATTCGTGCTCGCGTGCCAGCTGATCACGCAGGGCAAAGGTATCCGCAATGGACATCCCCTTGTTGACGATCACCTGACCCGCCATGGCTGGCAGGCTGAGCAGCCCAAACAGCACTATGATCCAAGGCTTCATAACCCCTCCAGAGTGACTTAATTTCACAATTAAATTAAAAGTCACATCAATCTGTTATCCAGATCACAAAACGAAACATCACCAAAGTGGTGCCGGCTCACCTAGTTGTTAATTATCGTCCACGGCAGGAAGCACCACCATGAAGCTGACCCCCGCGCTGTTGCTCAGCCTCACTCTCAGCACCACCCTTGGCGCCACAAGCAACGCCAGCGAGATCAACATGAGCTGGCAGTGGCAATCCACCGATGGCCAGCGCAAGCACTTCCAGCTGACCACCGACGATCAGGTGATGGCCGCCAGTCGCCACGAGATGAGCCTGCTGAAGGCCTCTCTCACCAATCCGCTGGAGACCCTTTACGCCTACATCAGCCCGCGGCTCTACAACAGCATCAACCTGATCAATCAGAGCAGCCCCGAGACAGCTACCAAATTTCGCAATCTGGAGCAGGCCTTCACCCTACGGGACGACAGCATGGAGTCGATGCTGTTTTGGCAAGCCTACCAGCAGTATCAGGAGGATGCCTTCTACCAGATGAGGGTGATACCCTGCGTCCATCCGGCCAATCGCAAACTGCCTTGCGTGCGACCCGATTACTCCCAGCTCTTCTACCACTTCAAGGGGCATCTCAAGCCGCTGGCGCAGCAGTTTGCCGCCAAGGATCTCGCCACCAGCGTCAGCCTGCTGCAGGAGTGGCTGAACGCCATCCCCACCCAGCCGGAGCAGCTGGATCACTTCGCACCGCCGCTGCAAGCGTTGCAGGATAACAAGGCCGACAGCGACGAGAAGGCTCTGCTGATGGCCAGCCTGCTGGCAGAGCTGGCGCCGCAATATGTGCTCAGCATCATCTATCCGGATATCAGCATCGGCAGCGTCTCCCCTGCCTGGCTGGCCATTACGGCAGACAGTGGCGTACCCGGTGATGTGGTAGTGATCAACAATCAGCGCCATGTGCTGCTGACCGGCTCGTCCCTGCTGGCCCAGCAGATGACCATGGCCAAGATCCCCCTCATCAGCGAGTCGCTCTACTGACGCAGACAGCTCAGACCAGCAGCCAATTCATTGATTTTTATCGATGTCATGCCATCCTAGCCGCCCTTGCCAGCCAACCACCTGACTGGCGGGGCACCGACGCTTCTGAATTGCGATCTTATTTAACACTTTTTAAACAGATCCGATCAGTTTAGGATGAAGCTCGCCCATTCCCTCAATCCGAAACTCGTTATAACATAACAAATGGAGTGTCATCAGGATGAAACATCTCGTACTTACTTTGGCGCTGCTGCCATCTCTGGTCTTTGCTCACAACTTCAAGGATGGCAACCCGGTTCCGCTGGTCAATGTCAGCGACAAGGGTGAGCTGGTACTGAACGGCAAGGATATCGGTTACCAGCCGTGGCAGAGCACCTCGCTCACCGGCAAGGTGTTCCTGATCCAGCATATTGCCGGTCGCTCCAGTGCCAAGGAGCTGAACGCCCCGATGATCGAGGCGATCAAGGCCGCCAAGTTGCCGCAAGACAAGTACCAGACCGTTACTGTCATCAACAGCAATGACGCCATCTGGGGCACCTCCGGCTTCGTGAAGAGCAGTGCCGAGGACAGCAAGAAAGAGTTCCCCTGGTCCGCCATGGTGCTGGATGCCAAGGGCATGGCGCGCAACGCTTGGGATCTGACGCCGGAAAGCTCGGCGATCATCCTGCTGGATAAAGAGGGCAAGGTGCTGTTTGCCAAAGATGGCCAGCTCGATGCCAACAACATTGCTACCGTGATGGGGCTCATCAAGTCCCATCTCTAAGTCAGAGAGAAAGGGCGCTGATGGCGCCCTTTCCATAAGGGTCTATGGGTCGTATCAAGCTGAAAATCTGGATCTTGCTGCTGGGCTGGTTATGGCTGCAGCCTGCCCTTGCCCGGCACCAGTTTGAATCTGCCCTGCCCGGCCACGACGACCATCATTGCCTGGTTTGCGCCCTCCATCTGGATGGCAAGCAAGTCATCACCGCTACTCCCTATTGTTTCCCCGGTTCGACCTCTGTTCTGCCTGCAGTTGCAACCATGCAGCGCTCGGCGGATACCGCCACGCTTCACAGCTATGCCATCCGTGCGCCGCCCGCCTCTGTTTTTATCTATCCCTTTGTTTAAGTTCACTATTTGTTTTGAAAAAAGGATTAAAGATGAAAGCAGTTACTCTGTTGCTGGCCGCTGCGGCCTTTGGCGCACACGCAAATCACGACGAACACGAGAGCCACAGCCACGGCGCCCACGAGCATGGCCACGGCCACCTCAATCTGGTGGTCGATGGCGACCAGCTGATGATCGAACTGCAGGCCCCCGCAGCCGATCTGGTGGGCTTCGAGCACGCCGCCAAGAGCGATGCAGAGAAGGCGCAATATGCCAAAGCGGTCGCCCGCCTCCAGCAACCTGACGCCCTGTTCCGCTTCGACCCGGCCGCTGGCTGCAAACTGACCCAGCAGGAGCTGCAAGCCGCCAAAGAAGAGCATGATCACGACCACGACCACGACCACGACAAGGCTGCCAGCGACAAACATGAAGACCACCATGATCATGACGAAGCGGGTCACGCCGATATGGGCGCCATGTACACCTACACCTGCGCCACACCGGCCAAACTGACCGGCATTGAGGCGACCCTGTTCAGCGTCTATCCGAGCCTTGAGAAGCTGAGCGTGCAGGGGATCCTGCCCACTGGCCAGACCGCTGGCGAGCTGACCCCGTCCGCCAACAAGCTGAGCTGGTAACGCCATGAAAAAAGCCGTGGTTGAGATCCGCGATCTGGCCTTTACCTGGCCAGGTGGCGACGCTGTACTCGATCTGCCCGCCCTCACCATCCGCGAGGGTGAGCGGGTCTTTATCAAGGGCCCGTCGGGCTCTGGCAAGTCGACCCTGCTCGGGTTGCTGGCCGGGATCCAGACCGCCAACCACGGCACCCTGGAGGTGCTGGGCCAACCATTGGCCCGGCTCTCTAGCCGTGCCCGTGACCACTTCCGGGCGGCCAATCTGGGTTATATCTTCCAGCAGTTCAATCTGCTGCCCTTTCTCTCGGTGCAGGACAACGTGACCGCTGCCCTCACCTTTTCGCCCGCCAAACGGGCCCGCCTGCAAGGGAGCCCGGAGCAGGAGGCGCGCCGTCTGCTGGCGGAGCTGCAACTGCCGGACGAGGCGCTGCACCGCCCCGTTCATGCCCTCAGCATCGGCCAGCAGCAACGGGTTGCCGCCGCACGGGCGCTGATCGGCTCGCCACCGCTGGTGATCGCCGACGAGCCCACCTCTGCACTCGACACCGACAACCGGGCCGCCTTTATCAAGCTGTTGTTCGAGGAGTGTGACAAACAGGGCTCGACCCTCATCTTCGTCAGTCACGATCCTTACCTCGAACCCCTGTTCCCACGGGTGGAAAACCTGCAACAACTTAACCGGAGGGCTACGTGCTAAAGCTCGCCCTGCAAAGTCTCTGGGCCCGTCGCCTCACCGCCGGGCTCACCCTGCTGGCCGTTGCCATCAGCGTCACCCTGTTGCTCGGGGTGGAACGGGTGCGCACCCAGGCCCGTGAAAGCTTCTCCAACACCGTCTCGGGTACCGATCTCATCGTTGGTGCTCGCTCTGGTCAGGTGAATCTGCTGCTCTACTCGGTGTTTCGCATCGGCAACCCCACCAACAACGTGGGGTGGGACTCCTATCAGGCCATCAAGCAGAAACCCGGCGTCGCCTGGACCATCCCGCTCTCCCTTGGTGACTCCCACAAGGGATTTCGGGTGCTCGGCACCAATGGCGACTACTTCACCCACCTGAAGTACGGTCAGCAACAGTCGCTGCAAATGCGCGAGGGGCGGCCGTTCGAGACGCCGTTTGAAGCGGTACTCGGCGCTCAGGTGGCCGAGAAGCTCGGCTATCACCTTGACCAATCCATCGTCATCGCCCACGGCGCTGGCAACACCTCGTTCAGCCAGCACGACAACCTGCCGTTCAAGGTGGTGGGCATTCTGGCGCCGACCGGCACGCCCATCGATCGCACCATCCATGTGCCGCTGGCGGGGATAGAGGCGATCCATCTGGGCTGGGATACCGGCCGCCACAGCAAGAACGTGACGCCGGAGCAGGCGCTGGCGCAGGATCTCACCCCGAAAACTATCACCGCCTTTATGGTGGGCTTGAGCAACCGGATCCTGGCGTTCCAGCTGCAGCGCAGCGTCAACACCTATCCCAAGGAGCCGCTGATGGCGATCCTGCCGGGGGCCGCCCTGCAGGAGCTGTGGAGCCTGATGAGCGTGGCGGAAACCGCGCTGTCGGTCATCGCCGGTTTCGTGGTGGTGGCGGGCCTTATCGGCATGCTGACTACCCTGCTGGCGGGGCTTAACGAGCGACGCCGGGAGCTCGCCATATTGCGATCCCTCGGTGCGGGCCCTGCCCATCTGTTCCTGCTGCTGGCGCTGGAGGCCATGGCGCTGACCACGGTCGGTATCGCCCTCGGGGTCGCCGTACTCTATCTGGGGCAGGGGCTTGCCTCGCCCTGGCTGCTCAGCCACTATGGCCTGCAACTGAGTCTGGGGCTGCCGAGCACCTACGAGTGGCAGTTGCTGGGGGTAGTGTGGCTGGCAGGCATGGTGATCGGCCTACTCCCTGCTGCCCGCGCTTACCGCTACAGCCTGAGCGATGGCATGAGCATTCGCGTCTAGCGAGACGCCCAAAATAGAAACAGAAGGACAGATGATGAAGTGGAAAATTGTGGCGCTGCTCGCCAGCCTGCTGGTGCTGCCCGCCCTGGCCGCCGATTACAAGACCATCGACTGGGATGTGCTCATCCCGGAAGGGGAGAAACTGCTGCCACCACCCCAGGTCAATCACGAAGATCCCATGTCGGTGCCGCAACCGGTGGGCGGGGTAAACAAGAAGCTGGACAACCAGGATGTGCGCATTCCGGGCTTCGTGGTGCCACTGGAGGGGGATGCCAAGAAGATCACCGCCTTCCTGCTGGTGCCCTACTTCGGCGCCTGCATCCACGTGCCGCCGCCCCCCACCAATCAGGTGATCTATGTGAGCTACCCCAAGGGTGCGCCGGTGGATGATCTGTGGGATGCCATCTGGGTGAAAGGCAAGATGCGCACGGTCAGCTCCAGTCACGAGATGGCCACCGCCTCCTACTCGATGGAAGCGGTCGAGGTGAGCGTCTACGAGGAGTAATCCTCCCATTGCAAAAAAAGCGGCCTCCACGGAGGCCGCTTTGTTATCTTGGCATCCCGGTTGGAGTAACATTCAGCTCCAGAACCTGTGCGAATGGAGTCAGCATGGCAGACCTCCCCCCCCCGAAAAAAGAGAGTTCGATCCTGAGCAGCCAGGAGCAGACCCTGCGTCTGGCCCGCAGTCGCGGCATCGACGGCATGCTCACCCGCAATACCGACAGCACCTTCGAACAGCGCGCCACCTTTCGCCATCTGGCAGATCAGGCCGCTCGCCAGCGCAATCTGGAAGCCATCATGGTGATGGCCTCCCGCCACTGCGAAGAGACGGCGGCTGGCGGCGAGATGGACAGCGACTGGCTGACCCGCTTCCTGCAACTGGCGGAAGATATCAGCATGGTGCCGATGCAGCAGCTGTGGGGGCGGATCTTCGCGCTGGAAGTCGCCACGCCGGGCCGCTTCTCCATTCGGGCGCTCGCCACCCTCAAAGAGATGACCCAGCGCGAGGCCCAGCTGTTCCAGCGCATCTGTTCACTGACTTGCCACTACACCGGCAGCGACGAGCAACGGCTGCTGCTGGGGCTGCACAAGGGGGCCACCCTGCTGAGTCGCGCCAAGGCGACGCGCCTCGGCCTTGGCAAATACCGCCTCCCCTACAACGCCCTGCTGCAACTGTTCGAGCTCGGGCTGCTGCACCGCGCGGAGCTGGAGTCCGGCCCGCTGCCTGCCGATGGGGTCGAGCTGGAGTTTGGCAACCAGCGCTGGCGGCTGCAGTGCAAGCAGAACAACATCACCCTGCTCTACTACCGCCTCACCCCGGTGGGCAACGAGCTTGCCCAGCTGCTGCAAGAGTCGCCGCTGGAGGAGTACCTGCAGGATCTGAAAACCGTGCTGGTGCAGGGTATCCAGATTGAAGTGATGCAGCTCGTCAGCCCCCCCTCCTCACCCGCTCCCGACCCTCTTCCCTGAGCTCTGACGGGGCAGCGGATGCCCCGTCGGTTCGTGGTTCCTTCGCATCAAGCTGCTGGCTCCCAGCTTATGGGCTTGTCCAGAATAGGTTGCAAATTGCAGATGCCGCAGAGGCACACCCCGTCTGCTCCGTTGCATATTGCAAACAGCAACGGTCTTTTCCTGCCAAAACGACACTAATAACACATCAATCATTAGCTTTTGCCAGCTGGCCTGCCCTTTGCACACGTCTTGATACAGATCAAAATTTAACCACCACAGCTCGGGAGCAAGGCCATGAGAATCAATCAACCGGTTACCCAAAGAGAGCGTCTCTATCCAGACCACCAGAGCCTCATCTCCACCACGGATCTGGAGAGCCGCATCACCTACGCCAACGAGGAGTTCTGCGAGATAGCAGGCTTCTCGCTCGACGAGCTGGTGGGGGAACACCACAATCTGGTGCGTCATCCTGACATGCCGAAACAGGCCTTTGCCGATCTGTGGAACCATATCCGCGAAGGCAAGAGCTGGATGGGGCCGGTGAAAAATCGCTGCAAGAGTGGCGATCACTACTGGGTCAGCGCCTTTGTCACCCCCATCAAGGATGCCAGCGGCCGGGTGGTGGAGTATCAGTCGGTGCGCACCGCCCCGAGCGAGGAGATCAAACAGCGGGCCGAGAAGGTCTATGCCGACCTTCGCAACAACAAGCTGCCGCTGGCGCTCAAGCTGCCCACCTTCTCCCATACCCTGACCATCAACCTCTGCCTGCTGCTGAGCCTGCTCGCCATGTTTGCGCTGGGCTACAACCACGACATGAACTGGCAACTGGCGCTGGCCGCCCTGCCGCTGGCGATAGCGGCCATCACCCTGAATGCCCTCTCCCGCCGCCTCGGCAAGCTCAACAAGATGGCCCGCAGCCGCTTTGACAACCCGCTGATGCAGCTGCTCTACACCAACAAGGTGGACAACATCGCCGCCATCGAACTCTCGATGGTGATGAATCAGGCCGAGTTCAACGCCGTGCTGGCCCGCACCCAGCAGACTTGTAGCAAGATCCTGCAGGCCGCCGAGGGGGATCTGCGCAACGCCGAATCCATCACAGACAACCTGCAACAGCAGCAGGCCGAAACCAATCAGGTAGCCACTGCCGTGACCGAAATGTCGGAATCCATTCGCGAGGTGTCACAAAGTTCGACTGACTCCTCCAGCCTGCTGGATGAAACGGCCGTGCTGTTCAAGAGCGGCAACAGCAGCGTGGCCGAAACCGTGGCTGCCGTGGCGGGTATGAACAGCGAGCTGACCACCTCCAAGAGCGTGATCAGTGCGCTGGTCGGCCACTGCCGCGATATCGACGGCATCCTCGATGTGATCAACAACATCGCCAACCAGACCAACCTGCTGGCCCTCAATGCCGCCATCGAAGCGGCCCGGGCTGGCGAAGCGGGTCGCGGCTTCTCGGTAGTGGCCGACGAGATCCGCACGCTCGCCATCAAGACCCAATCCTCGACCAGCGAAATCCAGAAGATGATCACCGAGCTGCAAACCAGCGCCGGGGATGCAGAACAGGCGATGGAGAAGGGCTGCCAACTCTCCGAAAGCTGCCAGCAAAAAGCCTCGGCGACCGGCACCATACTCCAGCAGATCAACGATATGCTGCAGCAGGTGGCCTCTGGCAGCGGCCAGATTGCCCAGGCGGTACAGGAGCAGTTCCACGTCACCGCCGAGATCAACCGCAACGTACTCAGCATCAAGACCCTGGCCGATGACTCCAGCGTCGGCAGCCAGCACGCCGTGCACGGCATCACCCAACTGGTCAATCAGTTGAGCGATCTCGACCGGCTGGTACGCCAGTTCCAGAAAGGGGCTCCGGCAAGCCAAAGCCGCTACGAAGTGGCCGCCACCCGCGCCGTGCCGGTTCGCCAAGCCAGATAACCACTACCCAAACAATCACCGCAGAAAAACCCTATGGGCCCGCAGGCCCATAGGGTTTTTTAATGCCCGCCAGCAAGAGGCGACACTGCCGTTTCACTGTCCGATTTCCCTCTGCGCTGATGGGCCCAAGCGGTTGAGTGACCACATTTAAACCCATTAATGATTAATTTATTGATCTTGCTCAGGAAACGGCCCGCTTGCGCTTTTCACCCCAGCCCCGTTCGGTAACATAGCCGCTTGGCAACCTCTTGCAGGAGTCAGCCATGAGCCAAACCAGTTCCAAATCACAGGTAAAAGCAGCAAGCTGGAGGCTGGAATTCAGGGGCGGTAGCGTTGTTTTTACAGGTTGGTATAGAGCGTAGCGAACTCCAACAGACGAGATAATCTGGCTGAACGAACGATAGTCATTGCACCGACTAGGCGGAATAAAGCAAGCAAAGCAGCATGTTTCGCTGCAGTAAATTTTGAAGGGGCCTCCATCAGCTCAATATCTACATTCGCGCTGGATAGCCTAAAAGCAGATTCCGCCTTGCTTATAAAATTATTTAGGCCTCTAGGAGAAATAAAATGGATAGCCAGATAGCAGTTTTGGAACATCTAATTGAAGAGGGAAAAAAATTCAACTTTGGAAACTTTTGCTATCCAAACGAGAGTTTCCGAGGTGATTTCGGTGGTAAAGATAAGGCGGAGTGGTTAGAGTGGAAAACCCGCTCATTAAATATCGTAAACAAATTAATGGAAAGGAACAGTCCAGCGGCAAAGCTTGCTGCTGTTGCTAGCGAAATTCCAACATCAGGTTTTAAACCTGAAAATTTTGAGAGAGCAAAATCATCCTTTTTAAAAGCCCTTGAAAATACCCGCGATGCATTACATGAAGACTTGTTTGGTGAACTAAACAAAAGCGGAAGCGAAAATACATCACCAGCACTTTCCAACAAAGTTTTCATCGTTCACGGACATGATTCAGAGCTAAAAAATGATGTGGAGCGATTTATTCACGAGATTGGTTTGCAACCTATAGTGCTACACCGCCAAGTCGATGCTGGCGCAACAATCATAGAGAAGTTTGAAAAACACAGCGATGTTGGATATGCATTCATCCTCCTCACTCCAGATGAGATCGCCTATACGATAGATCAAGAAGCACTCCATGATGGAGACAGAAAAAAGGAGTCTCGTGCAAGGCCCAATGTCATTTTTGAGTTCGGTTATTTTGTTGGGAGACTCGGCCGAAAAAGAGTTAGCTGTCTACACAAAGGTGATGTTTCAATTCCCAGTGACCTAGCGGGTATCGTATACAAGAAAATAGACACATCTATCGAATCGCAGGCATACTCTATAATCCGCGAACTCAAAGCCGCAGGATACAAAATCCAAGTTTAACAACGCAAACCATACACACACATTATTATCAGGGATGGTCTCCATCCCTATTCCGTTTAATTTCACATACATCAACCCATGAATTATCTATTTTTCCACTAAAAAATTACGTTACAAATAAGGCTACCCCTCAAATTCATAAAATGAATGAAAACCTAGCCCGTAGGTTCGAATAGCGCAGCGTATTCGGACAATGGCGAATAACCCCGCCGCGATATAAGCAAGGATCGGAAGATCCCTTTGCGGGGTTGCTATCGACCGCCTTGGGGTGGCTCAAGGCTCGTCGGTGCCACTATAAGCTGGATTTATTGGTTTTCCGATAATGACCCAACTTTTGCTTATAGTGGTGGCCGCCTACCCATAAGCGCCGGTGGTGGCCAGCTTAAGGGGCGCCGGGCGCTTGTTATAGGTTCTTCCGATCCAACTACAGGTAGTTCCCCTGCCGCAGGGCGGTCAGCAACTCATCCACCAGCGTATCTACCGGTTTACCGGCATTCAGCAGATGAATTTCCGGCTGCTCCGGTGCCTCGTAGGCGGAGTCGATACCGGTAAAATTCGTAATTTCCCCTGCCCTAGCCTTCTTGTAGAGCCCCTTGGGGTCGCGCTCTTCACAAACGGCGAGCGGCGCATCGACAAAGACTTCGACAAACTCCCCTTCGCCCAAGAGGCTGCGCACCAGCTCGCGCTCGGCACGGAACGGCGAGATAAAGGCGGTGAGCACGATCAGGCCCGCATCCACCATCAGCTTTGCCACCTCGCCAACCCGGCGGATATTCTCCTGCCGCGCAGCATCATCGAAACCGAGATCACCGCAGAGGCCGTGGCGCACATTGTCCCCATCCAGCAGATAGGTGTGCTTGCCTTGTGCCGCCAGCGCCTGCTCCAGCGCTCCCGCCAGGGTCGATTTGCCCGCCCCGGAGAGCCCGGTAAACCAGATCACCAGCGGCTTTTGCCCTTTCAATTCGGCCCGACTCTGTTTGTCCACGGCATGCTTGTGCCACACGATATTGCTCATCCCACACTCCTTGATTGGCGCTCACGCCTCAAAACTTAAACGGTCCGGCACCACGGGGAGCCGCCTCGGACTATCAGCCGACAACGTGCTGGTGCCATGGTATTGCTCATCCAACACGCCTTGATTGGCACTTACGCCTTAAAACGGAAACAGCAGGGGCACCATCACAATCACCCCGAGGCTATAGGCCAGCGAGACCGGCAGGGCCAGCTTGAGGTAGTCCGGCATCTTGTAGTTGCCCGCGGCATAGACCATCAGGTTGGTCTGGTAGCCGTAGGGCAGGATAAAGCTGGAGCTCGCCCCGAACAGCACCGCCAGAATAAACGGCATGGTCGAGACATCCATGCTGAGTGCCAGCTGGTAACCCATGGGGAAGGCCAGCGCAGCGGCGGCGTTATTGCTCATCAGTTCGGTCAGCACCAGCGTAAACACATAGATACCGATAAAGGTGATGATGGGGCTGGCACCGTTGAACTCCCCCATCAGCCAGTCGGCGATAAGCTTGGCCAGTCCGCTCTTTTCCAGCTGATCGGCGATGGCGAGCGCCCCGCCCACCACCAGCCAGATATCCAGCGGAAAGCGGCGGCGGATCTCGTCCAGGGTCAGAATGCGGGTAAGCAGCAGCACCACCAGCATCAGCAGCAAGCCCTTGAACAGCGGCACCAGATCGAATACCGAGAGCGCCAGCACCCCGAGAAACCCCAGCACCACGGCGGCGCTGCGCTTGCCATCGAGGCGGGTAGAGGCTTCCAGCCCGCTCACCACCACAAACTCCCGCCCCAGCGACTTGTTGCGGGCAAACTGGGGACCGGGGGCCAGCAGCAGGGTATCACCGGCGTGCAGTTCAATCTGGCCGAGGCCGCCGGTAAGCTGGGTTTCGCCGCGACGCACCGCCAGCACCACCGCATCGAAGTGGGTACGAAACTCGGCATCCTTGATGGTCTGCCCCACCAGCCGCGAGCTGTGGCTGACAATCACCTCCACCAGATGCTGGCCGTTGAGGCGGTGCTGGCCGTAGAGATCAAGCCCCTTCATCTCCTGCAATACGCCGACGCTCTCCACATCGCCGCAAAAGAGCAGCACGTCCCCTTCGTGCAGTTCGTGTTCCGGCTGCACCGGGCAGATCACCTGCTCGCCGCGAATGATTTCCGCCAGATAGAGGCTTTTCAGGCTGCGCAGGCCGTTCTCCTTGACGCTGCGCCCCGCCAGCGGTGAACCGGCGCCCACCTTGGCCTCGAGAAAGTAGCCGGATTCGCGGCTCATCTCGGTATCCTGCTCCGGCAGGTGACGGGCAAACAGCAGCACGGCCACCAGACCGGTCAGCAGGGTGCCCGCCCCCACCATAAAGAAGTCGAACATGCCAAGCGGCGGTGCCCCCATCTTGATGAGGAAGCTGTTGACGATCAGGTTGGTGGAGGTGCCGATCAGGGTCAGCACCCCGCCAAAGGTGGCCGCGAAGCACATGGGCAGCAGCAGCCGCGACGGCGCGTGGTTGGGGTTGCGTTTGACCGCTCCCAGCATGGAGGCCACCACGGCGGTGTTATTGACGAAGGCCGACAGGAAGGCGGTGGAGAACCACACCTTCACCAGCACCTTGTTGAATGAACCCGTGCCCACCAGATTGGCGAACCAGCTCATGATGCGGGTCTTCTCCACCGCCAGCGACACCAGCAGCAACAGCACCAGCGTCAACAGAGCACTGTTGGTGTAGCCCGCCACCACGGCGTTGATATCCGCCAGCCCGCTCAGGTAGGTGATGAGCACGGCGCCCGAGAAGAGCAGCGCCGGGCGGAGTTTGCCCTGGATCAGCAGGGCCACGAGAGCAGCCAGCAGACCCAGCACCAGGAATTGTTGCCAGGTCATGGGCTTACTCCTTGCTTGTGTCGTTACCGATGGCAAGGGCTTGCCAGTGCGGGAAGTGCTTGCGCACCAAGGCGTTGAGCTCGATTTCGAACTCGCTGTAGTGCCCTTTTACCGCTTTGGCGGCCAAGCCTTCCACTATCATGCCGGCGCCGACGGTGACATTGGTCAGCCGGTCGATCAGGATAAAGCTGCCGGTATCGCGGATCTCCTGATACGGGTCGAACGCCACCGGATCGGTGAGGCTCAGCTCGCACAGGCCGATCTCGTTGAGCTTGAGCTCGCTCGCAGGCAACTCGTCCAGCTTGTTGATCTCGATGCGATGGCGGATAGCCTCCACCTGACCGCGACTCTTCTTGGTGGCCAGTTTGACGTCGTAGACCCGCCCCGGTTGCAGGGACTCCTCCCCCATCCAGACGATATGGGCCAGCACATTCTGGGTCACTTGCGGCCGCTTGGCGGCATCCACCAGCAGGTCGCCGCGACTGATGTCGATCTCGTCGGCAAAGGTGACGGTGATGGCCTGCCCCGGCAGGGCGTACTCCAGATCCCCGTCGAAGGTGACGATGCGGGTCACAGTGCTCTCCTTGCCCGACGGCAGCACCGCAAGCCGGTCGCCCACCCGCAGGATGCCGGAGGCGAGCGTCCCCGCGAAGCCGCGAAAATCGAGGTTGGGGCGGTTCACATACTGCACCGGCAGGCGCACCGGATGACGCTCCAGCTCGCGCTCAACCTCGGCAGACTCCAGCAGGGAGAGCAGGGTTTCGCCTTCGTACCAAGCCAGCTTGTCGCTCGGGTTGACCACGTTGTCGCCATCCAGCGCCGAGACCGGCACGATATGGATAGTGTCGACGCTGAGCTTTTTGGCGAACTCGCGGTAGTCGGCACTGATGCGCTCGAACACCTCCTGACTGAACTCCACCAGATCCATCTTGTTGACCGCCACCACGAACTGCTTGATACCGAGCAGGCTCGCGATAAAGCTGTGGCGGCGGGTCTGATCCAGCACGCCTTTACGAGCGTCGATCAGAATGATGGCCAGATCGCAGGTGGAGGCGCCGGTCGCCATGTTGCGGGTGTACTGCTCGTGGCCCGGAGTATCCGAGATGATAAATTTGCGCTTGGCGGTGGAGAAATAGCGGTAGGCCACGTCAATGGTGATGCCCTGCTCGCGCTCAGCCTGCAGGCCGTCTACCAAGAGCGCCAGGTCCAGCTTCTCGCCGGTGGTGCCGAGCTTCTGGCTGTCGGACTCCAGCGCTTTTAGCTGATCTTCATAAATCTGCTGGGAGTCGTGCAGCAGGCGACCGATAAGGGTGCTCTTGCCGTCATCCACGCTGCCGCAGGTGAGAAAACGCAGCAGACTCTTGTGCTGCTGGGCGTGCAGATAGGCTTCGATGCCCTGTTCGGTGATGGCGGTCTGAATATGGCTGTTCATGCTGACGACTCCTTAGAAATATCCCTGACGCTTCTTCTGCTCCATGGAGCCGGCCTGATCGTGGTCAATCAGCCGCCCTTGCCGCTCGCTCGAGGTGGTGAGCAGCATCTCTTCAATAATTTCCGGCAAGGTGGTGGCATCGGATTCGATGGCCCCGGTCAGCGGGTAGCAGCCGAGGGTGCGGAAGCGCACCAGCTCCTGCTTTACCTCATCCTCGGCGGTGAGCGGCATGCGCTCGTCATCCACCATGATCTTGATGCCGTTGCGCTCCACCACCGGGCGCATGGCCGCGAAGTAGAGCGGCACTATGTCGATGTTCTCGAGATAGATGTATTGCCAGATATCCAGCTCGGTCCAGTTGGAGAGCGGGAACACCCGGATGCTCTCCCCCTTGTTGACCTGGCTGTTGTAAACGCGCCACAGCTCCGGACGCTGGTTCTTCGGATCCCAGCGGTGGGACTTGTCACGGAAGGAGTAGACCCGCTCCTTGGCGCGGGACTTCTCCTCGTCGCGACGGGCGCCACCGAAGGCGGCGTCGAAGCCATATTTGTTGAGCGCCTGCTTGAGCCCCTCGGTCTTCATGATGTCGGTGTGCTTGCCACTGCCGTGGACGAAGGGGTTGATGCCCATGGCGAGCCCTTCCGGGTTCTTGTGGACGATGAGATCCAGCCCGTACTTCTTGGCGGTCTCGTCGCGGAACTTGATCATCTCCTTGAACTTCCAGTCGGTGTCGACGTGGAGCAAGGGGAACGGGATCTTGCCAGGATAGAAGGCCTTGCGGGCCAGATGCAGCATGACGGAGGAGTCCTTGCCGATGGAGTACATCATCACCGGGTTTTCAAATTCGGCAGCCACCTCGCGGATGATATGGATGCTCTCGGCTTCCAGCTGCTGCAAGTGCGTCAATCTTTCACGGTCCATGTTGGTCCTCGGGTCATTGCTTATGCGCCTGCTCGGGGCGCTGGGTGGTTCAGTTCGCGGCCGCGCTGGCAGCCGCATCAAATATCTCTTTCTCGGTCAGGCCAGCTGCACCAGCTTGAGGTCGCAGCCATCGAGATCCGGGTTAGCGCGCAGCGGCTCGCCGCTTTTTTCTCCGCTCTTTTCTCCAAACCAGGCGAGCCGCTCGCGCAGGGCAACCACTTCGCCGATGACGATAAGCGACGGGCTCACCGCCTGTTTGGCCAGCTCGGCCAAGTCGGCCAGCGTGCCGGTCAGCACCCGCTGACGGGATGTGGTGCCGCGCTCGATGATGGCGATGGGGGTGGCTTGGCTTCGGCCGTGATCCACCAGCTGCTGCTGGATATGCTCGGAGCGCATCAGCCCCATGTAGATCACCAGGGTCTGACTGGTGGCGGCCAACTGCTGCCAGTCAGGCTCCTTGCCCTCTTTCTGACAGTGGCCAGTGATAAAGACGGCGCTCTGGGCGTAATCACGGTGGGTGAGTGGAATACCGGCATAGGCGGTGGCACCGGCAGCAGCCGTGATGCCGGGCACCACAGAGAAGGGGATACCTTCGTCGGCCAGCACTTCCAGCTCCTCGCCACCCCGGCCAAACATAAAGGGATCGCCCCCTTTCAGCCGCACCACCCGATTGCCCGCCTTGGCGTACTCCACCAGCAAGCGATTGGTCTCCTCCTGCGGCACGCTGTGGGCGCCCGCCTTCTTGCCGACCGACACCAGAGTGGCGTCGCGGCGCACCAGATCGAGGATCTCGGCGGAGACCAGCTGGTCGTAAAGCACCACTTCAGCCTGTTGAATCTGTTGCAGCGCCTTGAGGGTCAAGAGGCCCGGATCGCCGGGGCCCGCCCCCACCAGCACCACCTCGCCCACTTCGCTTTTCGCCTGATCGAGGCCATCGCTCAGCCACTGCTCGGCACCTTGCCAATCCTCTTTCTCAATCAGGCTGGCGAGAGTGTTGGAGGCAAAAGCGCGCTCCCAGAAGCGGCGGCGGTCGGATATGGAAGAGAGCACCCGCTTGGCCTTGTCACGGACCCGACCTGAGAGCTCGGTCAGCCCGCCAAGATGGCGCGGCAGCAGACTCTCCAGCCGCTCGCGCAGCAGGCGCACCAGCACCGGCGCCTTGCCACCGCTGGAGACCGCCACCATCAGCGGCGAACGATCGATGATCGAGGGAAAGATAAAGCTGGAGCGCTTGGGGTCATCCACCACGTTGACGAACAGACCCAGCTGGTTGGCACTTTGATAAACCAGTGCGTTGACTTCGAGGTTGTCGGTCGCCGCCACCACCAAAATCTGACCAGCCAGATGGGCCGGAGTGAAGCGCTCCGCCAGATGGGTGAAGCGACCGGTGAACTCAGCGAATTCCGGTTCAAGATCCGGGGAGACCAGGGTCAGCCGGGCTCCGGCCGCCAGCAGCAGGCGCGCCTTGCGCAGGGCAACCTCGCCCCCGCCCACCAGCAGTACCGGGCGGCCTTCCAACTTGGCAAACATAGGTAAATAATCCATTTCGGCCCATCCCTCGGAACACGACTAATATGGGGCGACTATAGGCAGGGCAGCTTATCCCTCAAAATAATAAAAAATGCTTTTTAATGCGTTTTAGTAATTAGCAAAGCCAATTCATGACAAAGGCGTACGAAGTCACTTGTGGTACCTGACGCCAGACCATAGGCTAGGGACTGTGTTTCATAAGGAGCTAAATGATGAATGAATCATTGATTGTGCTAGGGATTTTCGTGTTCCTGGTGCTCGCCACCCTGAGCGCGGGTATCAAGATAGTGCCCCAGGGCTACAACTGGACGGTGGAGCGCTTCGGCCGCTACACCCGCACCCTGACCCCGGGTCTCAACCTGTTGATCCCCTACGTGGATAGGGTCGGCCACAAGATCATCATGATGGAGCAGGTGCTGGATATCCCGGCACAAGAGGTGATCTCCCGCGACAACGCCAACGTCACCATCGACGCCATCAGCTTTGTGCAGGTGGTGGATGCCCGCAAAGCGGGTTACGAGGTCAACGATCTCACCAGCGCCATCCGCAATCTCACCATGACCAATATGCGCACCGTGCTCGGCGCCATGGAGCTGGACGAGATGCTCTCCCAGCGCGACACCATCAACGAGAAGCTGTTGCGCACCATGGATGCCGCCACCGCCCCCTGGGGCATCAAGGTGACCCGCATCGAGATTAAAGATGTGCGCCCGCCGCTGGCACTGGTCGAGGCGATGAACGCCCAGATGAAGGCCGAGCGCCAGAAACGGGCCGAGGTACTGGAAGCCGAAGGGGTGCGCCAGTCCAAAATCCTGAAAGCGGAAGGCGAAAAGCAGTCCCAGATCCTGAAAGCCGAAGGTGAGCGTCAGGCCGCCTTCCTCGCTGCAGAAGCACGGGAGCGGGCTGCAGAAGCGGAAGCCAAGGCGACCCATATGGTTTCCCAGGCAATTGCGGAAGGAGACCTGCAGGCCATCAACTACTTCGTGGCTCAGAAATATACCGAAGCTCTGGCCCGCATCGGTGAAGGCCCCAACAGCAAGATCATCATGATGCCGCTGGAAGCGGGCAGCCTGATTGGCTCTGTGGCTGGCATGGCCGAGCTGTTCAACAAAGATGGCAAGGGCAGCAAGTCATGACAGCCCTGTTAGAGGGGCTGACCCACTGGCACTGGCTGGGGCTCGGCTTCATTCTGCTGGCCATCGAGGTGCTCGGCTCGGTGGGCTTTTTGCTCTGGACCGGCATCGCCGCGCTGGAAGTGGGGCTACTGCTGCTGATCTGGCCCTTTGGCTGGCAGGCGCAGTTGCTGCTGTTTGCGGTGCAATCCCTGCTCACCACCTGGGTCTGGTGGCGCTGGCAGCACCAGCGTGACAACTCGGGTCAGGATGCCGCCAGCACCATCAACGAGCGGATGCAGAGCTATATGGGCCGCGAGCTAACCCTGCTGGATGATGTCGCCCAAGGCACCAGCCGGGTGCATCTGGACGACACGGTCTGGACGGTGCGCTGTGACGAGTCTCTGCCGGCGGGTAGCAAGGTCAGGGTGGTGGGGGCCGATTCCCACATCCTGCTGGTTGAACCCCGCAACTGACGCAACTCTGCCATCGAGTCATGAAAAAGCCCGCGATCGCTCGCGGGCTCTTGTCTCTCTGGCTGCCACTCAGGTACGCAGCCGATCGAGCTGACTGGCGAGCGCCGTGGCTGCTTGCTCCAGCGCCTCGCTCAGTTGATGGCTGGAGCTGGCCTCCTGCCCGATCACGTTGGCGGTATCGCCGATCCGCATCAGGTTCTGGTTGATGGTATCGCTCACCGCACTCTGCTGCTCGGCGGCGGTAGCTACCTGACTGATGTGGTCGTGGATCTGCTGGATCTGCGCCACCACCCGATTGAGCGCCTCAAACGCCTGCTCGGTACCCTGTACCGTGGTGGTGGAGCGCTCGATACCGGTATTCATCAGACGCTGACTGCTGCTCACCTCGGTCTGCAAGCTGCCAATCAGCTGGCCGATCTCGTCGGTCGATTCACGGGTCTTGGTCGCCAGCGCCCGCACCTCGTCCGCCACCACTGCAAAGCCACGCCCCATGTCCCCTGCCCGTGCAGCTTCGATGGCGGCGTTGAGGGCCAGCAGGTTGGTCTGCTCGGCAATGGCGCGGATCACATCGAGGATCCGGCTGATATTGGTGCTGCGCTGGGCCACCAGCGCCACCGCTTTATCCGCCTCATGCATATCACCGACCAGAGTATGGATCTCGTTGCGGGCATTGCTGAGGGTCTGCTGGGCGGTATTGATGTGGTGGGTCGCCGCTTCCGACTCCTGCGCCGCCTGCTCGGCATAACCTGCCACGCTGACTGCCGTGGTGCTCATCTGGTGCATGGCGCTCACCACGCTCTCCAGCTCCAGATTCTGCTCATCCAGACTGTTGCGCATGGTGTCGGCGGTATGTTTCATCTCCCGCGCCTGCTGGTAGACCTGCTGACCGATCCCCTTGCTCATTTGCACCATGCCCCGCAGCTTGCCGAGGAAGGCATTGAGCTGGGACCCCAGATCGATCAGCTCCTGATGGGTGTCGATCTCCACCTGCTGGGTCAGGTCACCCTCGTTGCTGGAGAGGTGGCCCACATGGCGGCTGATAAGAGAAAGCGGCGCTGTGATGGTCTGGATAAACCAGACCAACAGCCCCAGCACCAACAGGGTAATCCCGCCCATGGCGATGATCTGCTGCCGCTGGGCATCCACCAGCAGGGCGCCCAGTTCATTGCTGATGGCGTGCGCCTTGCCGAGCGCCAGCGCCTTGGGCACCTTGATCATCAACCACCACTGGGTATTGGCTGCTTCAACCCGGATGGGCTGATGAAGAATGAAGTCACTGTCGCTGCTGACCGGCTGACCGTCAGGCAGGGTCAGGCCCACCTCCTTGAGTGGACGGCCCAGCTTGTCGGCATAGCGGTTGCTGCCCACAATCAGCCCCATCTTGCTGACCAGGGTCACATCCGCCTTGTTGTCATAGAGGCTCTTGCCAAGGTTTTCAGCCAGTTGCTGGAAGATGGGCAGGTTCATATCCACCCCGGCCAGCCCGACAAACTTGCCGTCACGCAGCACGGGCACCGTCAGACTGGTCATCAGCATCTTGTTGCCCGGGCTGATTTCGTAAAGGTAGGGCTCCATCAGGCAGGGCTGGCGGGTATCGCGACCACAGAGATACCACTCGCTGTTGCGAATGCCAAACTCGTTGAGGGAGGTATCAAACTTGGCCTCGCTGGCAGCGGCGTCCACCGCTTGCTGAGCGACGGCCCCTCCCTGATCCTTGGTGAAATAGACCTCCAAACTCCCCTTGCCTGCCACCGAGTGGCTGGCCCCGCCCAGCCAGTTGCCATCCTCGCCATCATAGCCGTCCGGTTCAAACTGGGCGTAGATGGAGCTGATCCCGCTCGCCTGTTGCAGGCTGCTGCCGAGCAGAGACTCCACTTGGGGTCGCGACAAGCGCAGTTCCGGTTTGGCCATCCCGGCTTCAATCTGGGCGGTCACGGTCAGGGGGATCTGATAGGAGTTCTGCATCAGCGAGGCAATCTGGATGGCATAGCGTTCTGCCTGATACTGCAGGCTGCGGGAGACCTCCTCTTCCAGTGCATCGCTGGTCTGGGTCATCACCATGTTGCGAAGGGAGCTGAAAGAGGCCGATTGCAACAGGGTCATGGCCAGCCCGGTCAGCAAAAACAGCCCCATGGTAAGGCACAACAGCTTGAACTTGAGGGAACGTTGCTTCATGCGACAACTCCTTATGGCAGAATAACAACGAATTACTTGAGTATATTCGCCCACTTGCGCTTCACCCGATTTGTTGATGGGTTTGTGGCAGGCTTCTGGTTATAATTTTTGCCTTCCCGAGCGTTGATGGAACAGTCGCAATGAGCAATGCACTGAGCAGTGTCCCGCCGGTAGTCGCGATGGACTACCCCTTTCCGGCCAAACCTCTTCCCCTGAGTGCCGAGCAGAGAACGACCTTGACCACAGAAATCAAGGCGCTGCTCAAGGAGCGCAAAGCGGTACTGGTCGCCCACTACTACACGGATCCCGAGATCCAGGCGCTGGCCGAAGCCACCGGCGGTTTCGTCGGTGACTCGCTGGAGATGGCCCGCTTTGGCCGCGATCATGAGGCACAAACCCTGATCGTCGCCGGGGTGCGCTTTATGGGGGAAACCTCCAAGATCCTGAGCCCCCACAAACGGGTGCTGATGCCGACTCTGGAGGCCGAATGCTCCCTCGATCTGGGCTGTCCCATCGAGCAGTTCTCCGCCTTCTGCGATGCCAATCCCGACCACACCGTGGTGGTCTATGCCAATACCTCGGCGGCGGTCAAAGCACGGGCTGACTGGGTCGTTACCTCCAGCATCGCGCTCGAGATCGTCGAACACCTCGACAGTCTGGGTCACAAGATCATCTGGGCCCCGGATCGCCATCTGGGTGCCTATATCGAGAAGAAGACCGGGGCGCAGATGCTGCGCTGGCAGGGCCACTGCATCGTCCACGACGAGTTCAAGGCCCGCGCCCTGCGCGAGCTGAAAGAGCAGAATCCGGATGCCGCCGTGCTGGTTCACCCGGAATCCCCCGCTTCGGTGATCGAGCTGGCCGATGCGGTCGGCTCCACCAGCCAGCTGATCAAGGCAGCCAAAGAGCTGCCCCAGCAAAAGCTGATCGTGGCGACCGATCGGGGCATCTTCTACAAGATGCAGCAGGCTTGTCCGGAGAAAGAGATGGTGGAAGCACCGACCGGTGGCGATGGCGCCACCTGCCGCAGCTGCGCCCACTGCCCCTGGATGGCGATGAACGGTCTGGTGGCGATCAAGGAGGCCCTCACCGATGGTGCCGAGCGCCACGAGATCCATGTCGATGAAGATCTGCGGGTCAAAGCCTTGATCCCCCTCGATCGCATGCTCAATTTCGCCGCCGAACTCAAGCTCAAGACCCAGGGCAACGCCTGATTGCCACCGTCACGAGATGCAAAGAGGGCTCCCGCGGGAGCCCTCTTTATTTATCTGAACCTCATCCTGCTCAGATGATCACGGTGGAGAGGCTGTGCTCTTCATCCGGCGCAACGGTCACACCCGCCTCGCCAGCGATGGCTGCTTCGACGCAGAGCATGGTGCGATAGCCATCGTCGCTCATGTCGGCCATGGCGGTGGCCCCTTCCAGCCAGGGGGTCCAGACCACCACGCTGTCGTGGTTGCCACTGACAACCCGGCTCTCGCGCTCACCATCCTGCACGCTCACCAGCGCCTCTGGCTGCCAGTAAACCCGATCCAGCGGCCCGCTCAGGGTCAATGCCCCCTGCTGCTTGGCATCCTGTCCGGTCAGCTTGTCGGCATAGGGCTCGCCCAGGCCGGTGACGCTTACCGCCTCTGGTGCGCTGATCTGCAAATAGGTGTGCAGCGCACCGCTATAGGTCAATGGCTGAGCACCTGTGTTGCGAGTGGTCAGCACCAGCGAAAGCTCTTTGCCCACCAGCACGTCTAGTTCCAGCTCGAAGGAGTGATCCCACAGGGCGCGGGTTGCCTCGCTGTCGCGCAGGGAAAGATGAACAAGCGTGCCGTCAGCATGATCGGAGACCCCGTCCAGCATCCAGAGGGTGGTACGGGCAAAACCGTGGGAGGGCTTGCCGCTACCGACGCGGGCGGGCGCCGGGCCAAACCAGGGCCAGCAGATCGGGATACCACCACGAACAGGCTTGCTGCCATCCAGCACCGCTTTGTCGCTCAGCCAGATAGAGGCCGGCTCGCCATGACGCTGATAGCTCAGCACATGGGCGCCAAACAGGCTGATCTCGGCCTTGGCATAGTCGTTATTAATGGTGAGAACCGGCAGACCGGCCGCATTGTTGGCAAGCTTGCAATTGGCTGTCAGGGGACGAATGAATTGCATGTGGACTCCTGTCATCAGGGGAAACCGAAAAACAAAAAGGCGGCCAATGGCCGCCTTTTTCAAGCTACGCGATTGCGCATCCCAAATTACTTGGAGATGTGAGCGATCAGATCCAGAACTTTGCTGGAGTAGCCCATTTCGTTGTCGTACCAGGATACAACTTTAACGAATTTGTCGTTCAGCTGGATACCAGCCTTGGCGTCGAATACGGAGGTCTGACGCTCACCCAGGAAGTCGGTAGATACAACTTCGTCTTCGGTGTAGCCCAGAACGCCTTTCATAGCGCCTTCGGAAGCAGCTTTCATCGCTTCGCAGATTTCTGCGTAGGTGGCAGCTTTCTTCAGGTTAACGGTCAGGTCAACAACAGACACGTCCGGAGTCGGAACACGGAAAGCCATACCGGTCAGCAGGCCTTTCAGTTCCGGGATAACTACGCCAACAGCTTTGGCAGCACCGGTAGAGGACGGGATGATGTTCTGAGCCGCACCGCGGCCACCGCGCCAGTCTTTGGCAGACGGACCATCAACGGTCTTCTGGGTAGCAGTGGTAGCGTGAACGGTGGTCATCAGGCCAGACTCGATACCGAAGGTATCGTTCAGAACCTTGGCGATCGGTGCCAGGCAGTTGGTGGTGCAGGAAGCGTTGGAAACGATGTCCTGGCCAGCGTAGGTAGAGTCGTTAACACCCATTACGAACATCGGGGTAGCGTCTTTGGACGGGCCAGTCAGAACAACTTTCTTGGCACCAGCAGCGATGTGCTTACGAGCAGTCTCGTCGGTCAGGAACAGACCGGTAGCTTCAGCAACAACGTCAACACCGATTTCGCCCCACTTCAGGTTGGCCGGGTCACGCTCAGCGGTAACACGTACGGTTTTGCCGTTTACAACCAGGTTGCCGTCTTTAACTTCAACGGTACCGTTGAAACGACCGTGAGTTGAATCGTACTTCAGCATGTAAGCCATGTAGTCAACATCGATCAGGTCGTTGATACCAACAACTTCGATGTCTGCACGCTCGCAAGCCAGACGGAATACGAAACGACCGATACGGCCAAAACCGTTAATACCTACTTTGATAGTCATATTTAGTTACCTAACTGTTCAGTAGTCAAAGAAAATTCCGCTTGTAAATTTACTAGAACTCTCCGGTGAGTCAACCAACATTCTGTCTGAAATTGCGCTATATCATGAAAAACTGTGAAATTAATTTTCTGTTTATGTAACTGATTACCACGTTTTGACGAAAAAAGTGCCAGATCGTGGCATCGCGCAGATATCAACAATAGTGCCTACTCGGTCACACAACCATTCACAGAGATATGTAAAAATGTGCGCGGTTTAGCATGGCCAAAGAGCCACTGTTCAAGTACCACCCCATAAAAATCAAACAAAATAGTATAGATAGAATCCACAGCGGGAATTCTCAAACTATGACCACCCTGATTGAACAGCTGGCTGCCGCAAAAGGTATCGCCAGCGAGTATGTCGATGCCTGGGGCCACCCGGCCCAGGTATCAGAAGAGAGCAAGGCCGCCATGCTGGGCGCCATGGGCTACCGCGTCGATGACGAGGCCGCACTGGTGCAGCAGCTGGAAGAGGAGCATCGCCAGCACTGGCTGCGGGCGCTGGATCCTGTGATGGTGGTTCGCACCGGCGACGCCGTTACCCTTGAGGTTCGCCTCCCCATCGAATTCGTCAACGACGCCCTCACTTGGCAGCTCCAGCAGGAGCAGGGTGCAGTGCTGTCCGGTCAATTCACCCCCATCGAGGGTGAGCTGATCGGCGTGGCCGAATTTGAAGAGATGGAGTGCCAGGCCTATCGCGTCACTCTGGATATGGCCCCGGAGCTGGGTTATCACCAGCTGGTGCTGCTGGAAGAGGGCAATGACGAACCGCTGGCCACCATGCGCCTCATCGTCGCCCCCAAGGCTTGCTACAAACAGGCGCCGATTGCCGATGGCCGCAAGGTATGGGGCCCGAGCGTGCAGCTCTACTGCCTGCGCAGCCGCCACAACTGGGGTATCGGTGATTTCAGCGATCTGGGCCAGCTGGTCGAGAAAGCGGCCGCCTGGGGTGCCCACTTCGTCGGTCTCAACCCTATCCACGCCCTCTATCCGGCCAATCCGGAGAGCGCCAGTCCCTACAGCCCCTCTTCCCGTCGCTGGCTCAACGTGGCCTATATCAATGTGGAAGCGGTGCCCGAATTCCAGCAGAGCGCTCGCCTGAAGGCGGAAGTGGCGAGCCCTGCCTTCCAGCAACATCTGGCCGATCTGCGCGCCAAAGAGAACGTCGATTATACCGGCGTGATCCAGACCAAACTCGGCATGCTGCGTCAGGTGTTCGATGAAGCCAGCCTTGGCGCCGAGCGTCAGGCCGCCTTTGATGCCTTCGTGGCCGCCGGTGGCGACAGCCTGCAACAGCAGGCAGCATTTGATGCCCTGCAGGCCCACTTCTATGCCAAAGGCGAAAATGCCTGGGGCTGGCCGGTATGGCCGCAGGAGCTGCGCGATTACCACAACCCTGCCGTTGCCGCCTGGATGGCCGAGCACCCGCAAGATGTCAACTTCTACCTCTATCTGCAGTTCCTGGCCGACGAGCAGCTGGCGCAAGCCGATGCCCGCGCCAAGGCTGCCGGCATGGTGATGGGGATCTATCGGGATCTGGCGGTGGGCGTCTCCGAAGGCTCCACCGAGATCTGGGCCAACCGGGATCTCTACTGCCCGAAAGCCTCGGTCGGTGCGCCGCCCGATATCCTCGGCCCGCTCGGTCAGAACTGGGGCCTGCCCCCGATGAACCCGAACAAGCTGTTTGAAGCGGCCTATCAGCCGATGGTGGACTTGTTCCGTGCCAACATGCGCTCCTGTGGCGCACTGCGTATCGACCACGTGATGGCCTTGCTGCGCCTGTGGTGGGTACCGCCCGGAGCGTCCGCCGCCAAGGGCGCCTACATCTACTATCCGGTCAACGATCTGCTGGGCATTCTGGCCCTCGAATCCCACCGCAATCAGTGCCTGCTGATCGGCGAGGATCTGGGCACTGTGCCGGAGGGGATCGACGTGACCCTGAAAGAGAACGGCGTTCACTCCTACAAGGTGTTCTTCTTCGAGCGCTCCAAGGAAGATGGCGGCTTTATCTCCCCGGCGCACTACACCGAGCAGGCGATGTCGGCCCTGACCACCCACGACATGCCGACCCTCAAGGGCTTCTGGCACTGCGATGACCTGGCACTCGGCCGTCAACTGGGTCTGTATCCGGATGAAGATGTTTTGAAGACTCTGTATGCTGATCGCCACCAGGCCAAACAGCGGATCCTCGACAGCTTGCATGCCCACAAGGTCATCTCTGACAACATCAGTCATGACGTGAACTGGGTCGGCATGAACACCGAGCTCAACCACGGTCTGCAGATCCACATGTCCCGCGGCAGCTGCGCCCTGTTCAGTACCCAGCTGGAAGATTGGCTGGAGATGGACAAGCCGGTCAACGTACCGGGCACCAGTTACGAATACCCCAACTGGCGCCGCAAGCTCTCCGCTGATCTGGAAGATATTTTTGCCAATGAGGCACTCAAGGCACTGGCTGGCAAGATGAGCCAAGCCCGTGATGAGGCCAGTCGTTGAGACGCTGTCTCCCACAGCGATCTCACCTAAATCCACTCCGGCTTCGGCCGGAGTGGATGCTCTGTCATGAAAGGAAATCTCGATGCTCGTTGAACGTTTGGTTGCTGCCCGCTGTTCCGATCCCTTCTCTCATTTAGGCCTGCAGGCCAATCCGGATGGGCCCGGCCTTAAACTGACCGCCTGGTTGCCTGATGCCCTCGAAGTCCGCGTCAAGGATCTCAAGTCGGGCAAAGTCGTTGCCACCCTGGCGCCCACCGATGAATCGGGTCTTTTTGAAACTGTTTTCACCCGCCGCAAAAACGCCTTCCCCTATCAGCTGATCGCCAGCTACCAAGATGCCACCACCGAGGTCATCGACCCCTATCAGTTTCAGGATGCCGCCTGGGCAGGCCTGGCCGAACTGACCGCCCAGCCGGAAAACCTCTACCACACCCTTGGCGCCCAGCTGCGCACCGTGGAGCATCTTGGCCAGCAGGTGGAAGGGGTACGTTTTGCGGTCTATGCACCGAGCGCCACCGCCGTGAGCCTCA
>NZ_JBFODN010000181.1:0-5452 GCF_040908345.1 Aeromonas sp. R3-1 | reverse complement strand
CCTTGTAGTGAGGAAGACAAGAAGCCGCAAATATGGGTGGCCTCGGTGCCAACAGGGGCAGCGATGACTGGCAGTTATGAAAGACCGCCAGGCCGGACGGGGAAGAAAAGGGCGACAAGGTGCGCCAGCGCAGCCCCGCCAAGGGCCACAGGACGGGGCATTATGCCACATTTGCCCCTTGGGGTTCGAACAGGAATTCACATAAACAGCAGGGAATTGCCCGCACTTGCCTGTCATCGGTCTGGATCCGGCGCTGGCTGATTGATTGCAGTACAGATGCAGCAAAGAGAACGTCAAAGAGACCAACAGCACGCAACTGCCGATCTACAACAGGAGAGCTTAGTGACCACCACATTTTTGGTTAACCACCCCATCACCACGGCGCAGTTTGCGGCGTTGTTGGTGCAGACCTCGCTGGGGACGAGACGGCCGCTGGACCATCCAGGTACCCTGCAGGGCATGCTGGATCACGCCAATTTACTGATCACCGCTTGGCAGGGCGAGACTCTGGTCGGTGTGGCCCGCTCAGTGACCGATTTTCATTTTTGCTGCTACCTCTCGGATCTGGCGGTGGCTGAGTCGGTGCAGGGGCAGGGGATTGGCAAAGCCCTTATTCGCGAGACGTTTTTGCAATTGCAGCCCGGCTGCAAGCTGATCCTGCTGGCCGCGCCGCAGGCGGTGGCGTACTACCCCAAGCTCGGATTTAGCCAGCACCCGAGCGCCTGGGTGATGAGCAGCCTAGATGAACTGGTACTGGATGAGTTGGCATAAGCCCGTCAACTCATCCAGACAGGGTGAGATTAACTTATCCGGCTTGCTCCAGCGCCGGTTGCCGTGACTTGCCCCAGCGGCGCAGGCGCCGTTGCAGTGGCCGCTCCAGCAGGTTGTAACTTAAAGAAGAGAGCCCGATCAGCACCGCCAGCATCAGCAAGGTGGCCACTACCCCCAGCAGCGGGTTGGTCTGGCCATACCACCACTCGGTGAGCCCCGGTGCCAGATAGTGGATGAGCTCGCAGCCAGTGAGCAGCACCAGCGCATGGAGCAGATAGATGGAGTAGGAGAGATCCCCCAGCCAGTTGGTGAAGCGGTTATCCAAAAGGCGCAGCAGCAGACTCTGGCGCTCCCCTTGGGCGGCACAAATCCAGATCAGCAGCATGTAGGAGCTGATCAGCAACAGAGTCAATTGCGGTGTCATGGCGAACTGCATCAGCGCGAAGGGCAGCACAAAGGCGACCAGCAGCGGCAGATCATGCTGCATCATGGGCAAGCCTTTTGCGGCCTTGACCCTTGGCAGCAGCCAGAGGCCGAGCACAAATTCACTCACCCCGCGTCCCACTGCAAGCGCGCCGCTGGTGACATCCAGGGTGCCGCGACTGTGCACGATAAAGGCCAGCACCGTCAGCGCCAGCAGGGGGGCGAGATGGCTCCAGCGACTTCGGGTCACTGCCAGCGGAATAAGCAGCGGGAACAGCAGGTAGCTAATCCACTCTACGCTCAGGGACCAGGCGGCGAAGTTCCAGGTCAACCCGTGATCGGTTACCACCTGCAGCAGCAGGAAGGCGCTTGGCAGCGCCTCGGCCGGGGTGAATGGGGAGCCGAAGGGGGGCATCCCTTCCCACTCCCACATCTTGAACAGGGGGCCGGCATAGAAGCCTACTCCGTGCTGCGCCTTGTAAAGCTCCCAGCCGACCAGCAACAGCAGGGTTACAAGATAGAGGGGGTAGACGCGGGTCAGCCGCAGCCAGAGAAAACGGCCATAGCTCACGGTGCGAGGCGTGTGGGTGAAGGCCTCCCCATAGACATGGGCCAGCACCACGCCGCTCAAAATAAAGAACAGGTCGACCCAGAGGTAGCCATTCTCGATGAGTTGGGTGTGGCCTGCGATCGGCTCCATCCACTGGGGAAAGAGCAATAATCGGGCATGGAACAGCACCACCATCAGGGCAGCGATGCCCCGCAGCGGCGTTAACAGCGGCAATGATTGATTCATATCGGGATCCCTTGTGATGTTCAGCTTGGCCTGACATCTATTTTGTTGTTGTGCCGCCCATCAATCCTGACGGGACGGTTGCCCCGGCTCGGCTGCCGCAGGCGGGATCACACTACGGAAAAGAGAGTCATACGGATGTGATTTAAATCATAAATGTGCAGTTATTGTGCAAAGTAATTTAAACAGAGAAGAAGTGGGGCGCTGGCAGCAAAAGAGGAGGAGAAGGAACGCGAATAAAGCAGAGAGGGTGGTCATCGGGGCGAGCGTCAGGGTCAGGTTTATACGGCGCGATGCAAAACAATCAGGCCCGCAAGGGGCCTGATTGATCACAAGGGAAGATGACGACCGATCAGCGGGCGCGTACCACCAGTCCCTTGAGGTAGAAGCCTTCCGGATAGGCGGTACCGATGGGGTGATCAGACGCCTGGGAGAGCAGCTCCAGGATCTGGGCATCGCGACCGGCATCGAGCGCCGCATCGGCAACGATCTTCTGGAACAGACTCTGCTCCATCAGGCCGGAGCAGGAGTAGGTCAAGAGCACGCCACCCGGTGCCAGCAGCTGGAACGCAAGCATGTTGATGTCCTTGTAGCCGCGGCAGGCACCCAGCAGCTGGGCCTTGCTCTCGGCGAACTTGGGCGGATCCAGCACGATGACGTCGAACTTCTCGCCCTTCTCGCGATATTCACGCAGCAGCTTGAACACGTCGTGACGGACAAACTGGGTGTTGCTGGTATCCAGCCCGTTCAGCTCGGCGTTCTGGCGGGCGATATCCAGCGCATTCTGGGAGAGGTCGACGTTGACCACTTCCTTGGCGCCGCCCTTGAGGGCATAGACGCCAAAACCGCCGGTGTAGCAGAAGCAGTTGAGCACCCGCTTGCCTTCGGTGTACTTGGCGGCAGCCTGACGGTTGTCCCGCTGATCCAGATAGAAACCGGTTTTGTGACCGTTGCGAATATCCACCAGGATCTTGACGCCGCCATTCTCCTCGATGACGACCGGCTCGTTCGGGGTCTCGCCATAGATGACGCCGGTGCGCTCTTTCAGCCCTTCCTTCTTGCGCACTGCTACATCGGAGCGCTCATAGATGCTGCACTCGGGGTAGAGGGTACGCAGTGCCTGCGTTATCAGCTCGCGCTGGAACTCGGCACCGGCGGAGAGAATTTGGCACACCAGAAAATCGGCGTAGCGGTCGATGGTCAGACCCGGCAGACCGTCGGATTCGGCGGCGCAGAGGCGATAACCGGTGAGGCCCTGACGCTTGATCAGCGGATCGCGAGACTCCTGCGCATATTTGAGACGACGGATAAAGAAGTCGAGATCGACGGTCTCATCCTTGTCGAAGGTCCAGACCCGGGCACGGATCTGGGAGCTGCCTGACCAGGCGCCACGGGCGAGCCACTTGCCATCGTTGGCATAGATCTCGACGGTATCGCCGTCAATGGGGTTGCCCTGAACTCGCTCAATCCCCTTGGAGAAGATCCAGGGGTGGCGACGCAGCAGGGATTTTTCGCGGCCTTTGACGAGATAGATGGAAGCGCTCATGGATGTTTGCCGATGGTAGAAAGAAAAGGGGCCACATTCTATGTGCAATAGTGCGGCTAAGCCAGCCTTTGCTGGTATATGGCAGAGTGACGAATTGTACGTCTGGACAACGCCCGAGTGTTGCATATGCAAGATTTGCAGAATCTCAATGTTGGCGTTTCACGCTGTTTATCTTATATGTCACAGTTGGTTATGCTTGTTTTTTGTTCAGTGTTGGTCGCTATGTGTGCACAATGTAGTCAATAAAGCGTTTTAACCTTACTTTATAGTGATTTTCGCTAAAGAGTCATTTGATGATGTCGATAGTGGGGAAGACCATTTTGAATCTTTCCTGTATCGAGCTGTCCATGTTCCTCTCCATCGCTACCAATATTTCTGCCCTCAATGCTTCTCGCCATCTTGGTCAATCATCCAACACGCTGGATTCGGTATATCGACGACTCTCATCCGGCTTGCGCATCAACAGTGCCGCTGATGATGCAGCAGGCTTGCAGATCAGTAATCGCCTCACCAGTGAAGTGAACGGGATCAACACCGCTATTCGCAACGCCAATGATGGGATCTCGGTGATCAACATCGCCGATGGGGCGCTTGATGAGTCGGTGAACCTGATGCAGCGGATGCGCACCCTGGCACTGCAGTCGGGAAGCGGTGCCAATACAGCAGAGGATCGCGTAGCCCTGAATGCTGAGTTCAAGCAACTGCAGTTGGAGATGGACCGGATTGCCACAGGTACCCGGTTTGCCGGACAGGACCTGCTGGCGGGGCGTTACGAAGGTATCTTCTTGGTCGGTGCCTATGCAGGACAGAATACCGTCATTACCGATCTCAATGCCCAGACCAAAAATCTGGGGGAGATGGAGTGGCGAGCGCGCAGTCCGGCAGGAAGCAAGCCTGGGGCGTATGACATTGCTGATCTCAAGCTTTCATCTCAGCCTATCACCCTTAATGGCGTCACTTTTGACAAGGACTATTCAACCCTGGAAGCGTTCGTGGCAGATATTAATGGCACCACCTTTCCCAATAATCAGGGGCCGGTACAAGCGCAACAACTGCCATTTTCAGTCGCCTCCGCGGTCGATTTATCCGCATTACCCTCCTATATCGATGTGGCGGGTCACTCTGTGGATTTGACCACAGGCATTGATATGACCGGATGGGATCCGGTCAATCCGACAGCAAAAAATAGTGCCATCATGGCAACCGTGGTTCAACGCATCAACAGTACTGCGCAATCGGCAGGTCTGGGTTTTTATGTGAGTGCCTCCAACAACAGCAATCCCGCCAGCAATGCGTTGACCGTGCATAGCGCTCAGGGCAACAGCCTTGCGCTGGCCAATGGCACAACCCCCCCTCCGCAGCCAGCACCACCGGCGCCTCCGGTGATCAGTAGTTCCTCTCTGAGCTCTCTGTTACCCGATGTTACATCGACGACGTATATCGGTCAGATGGAGCTTCGTTCATCAGGCGACAAGTATTCCAATATTGACATGCAGGGATCGAGTTTGAATGCGCTTGGTTTTTATCAAGAGGACAAGAAGAAATACACCGTTGATAACATTGATGTCCTGAGTTACGACAACGCCAGCAGGGCCATCAAAACCCTGGATGTGGGTATGAAACAGCTGGGTGTTCAGCGTTCTCGGCTCGGGGCCCAAGCCAACGCGCTGGATTCACGGGTACGCAATCTGGCCAATGCCAATGAGAACCTCAGCGCTGCCCGTTCAAGGATCCGGGACGCCGACATGGCGGTAGAATCGGCGCGTTTGGTCAGCACTCAAATCTTGCAGCAGGCGAGTGCTTCGATTTTGAGTCAGGCAAACAGTCGCCCCAATGCGGCCCTGAGTTTGCTGCAATCCTGAGCGGGGCTGCCAGCCAGCATAGCAATTGGTCGCTATCATTCATGGTCACTATCCATA
>NZ_JBFODN010000180.1:0-8423 GCF_040908345.1 Aeromonas sp. R3-1 | reverse complement strand
GGCATGGCCCGTCAGCACGGGGTTAACCCTGATCCACTTGCAGCCAGATGGCGCACTGATAAGGGGCGAAGAGTGGCAGCGGTTCGCTTGGGTAATTGGCCAGCTGCAACCGCATCTTGTCTGTCACCTTGTCGAATTGGGGCATCGGCAAGGGGTTCGCCGTGAGATTGGCGAGCAGCAGCAGGGTGTGTTGCTCGCCGCTCGCCGGATCCTGCCAGTGGCGGTGATAGCTGATGCGCTCGGGATCATCCCCATCCAGCAGTTCGAATTTGCCGTGACGAACGACAGGGTGAGCCTTGCGCAGGGCGATAAGCTGGCGATAGCAGTGAAACGGCGAGTCGGGACGGGCCAGCTGCTCGTCAGCATTTATCTCGACGTGGTTGGTATTGAGGGCAATCCAGGGCGTGGCCGTGCTGAAGCCGGCGTGGGGGCCGCCGTCCCACTGCATCGGGGTGCGGGCGTTGTCGCGGCCGATGGCATCGAGCCGCCGACTCAGCTCGGAAGGAGCCAGCCCTGAGTGGCTGGCGCAGTAGTTGATGGCCTCCACATCGCGCAGCTCGTCCGGCTGCCAATGGCGGTTGGTCATGGCCAGCTCCTCCCCCTGGTAGATGAAGGGAGTGCCCTGCATCATGTGCAGCACCATGGCCCACAGCCTGGCGCTGGTTTCACGCCACTCGGGTCTGTCATCGCCAAAGCGGGAGACTGCGCGGGGCAGGTCGTGGTTGCCGAGAAATAGGCTGTTCCAGCCACGCCCGTGTAGCCCTTGCTGGTGGCGGGCCATGGCCCGTTTGAAGGCGAGGGGATCGAAGCGGGATGACCACTTGTCACTGCCGAGCCCCAGATGCTCGAAGTTGAACACCATGCTGAACTCGCTGCCATCGTGGTTCGAATAGTTCTGCATATGGGCGAGATCGGCCCCCCAGGTTTCCCCCACAGTGATGATCCCCCTGCCGCCGAAGCTCGCGGCATTGAGCTCGCGGATATAGTCGTGCAGGTGCGGGCCGTTGCTCATGGCCAGCCGGTCCCACTCCTTGCTCACCATGTCGATCACATCGAAGCGAAATCCCTTGATCCCTTTGCCCAGCCAGAAGTTGATCACCTCTGCCATTTCGGCCCGCACCGCCGGGTTATCCCAGTCCAGATCGGCCTGACTGGGATCGAAGTTGTGCAGGTAGTAGCGATCAAGCTCCGGCACATACTGCCAGCCGCTGCTGCCAAAAATCGAGGTGATGGGGTGAGCGTCGACAAAGGCTTGGTCGCGAAACACGTAATAGCTCTGATAATGGGGATCCCCGGCCAGTGCCTTCATAAACCATTTGTGCTCGGTGGAGGTGTGGTTGGCGACGATATCCATCATGATGCCGATGCCGTGAGCGGCCGCTTCGGCTATCAGCTGCTCCATCTCGGTCAGGGTGCCGAAGGCGGGGTCGATGGAGCGGTAGTCCGCCACGTCGTAGCCGTTGTCCCGTTTGGGGGAGCGATAGATGGGGGTGAGCCAGAGCATATCGACCCCGAGGGTGGCCAGATAGTCGAGGCGCTGACGAATGCCGTTGATGTCGCCCATGCCGTCGCCATCGCTGTCCTGAAAGCTCATGGGGTAGATCTGGTAGATGACGCAGCTATCGAGGTCGATATCGGGAGTGTGAAGGGAGTGCGGGTTCATCAGCGTGGCCGGTTGGGGAGGAGGCTTTCCATCTTACGCAGATGAGCGGGCACTCAACAGGGCAGGGGAAGCCTTGAAAAGGGTTCCATTATTGACTGATTGCCAAAAGTGCGGGAAGGGTCACAAAGGTGCCATCCCGGGCCACGGCTGTGGTCGGGATGGCACGGCACTTAGCGTTGATGCTATGCAGGAATTCTGGTTATTGAGCAGTCTTGGCCTGTTCGCTGCGCTGCTCCTGCTGGCGTTCTGCCTTCTCTTGTTGGCGCTCCGCTTGTGCTTCCAGCTCCTTGCCAAGGAAGTAGTTCAGGAAGGTGCGGATCACCGCGATGATGGCGAGGCGGATCAGCTCCTCCTTGCTCGGCGCGACCGTAGTGGCCAGGATGTCGGCGGCCAGCTGGAACTCCAGCGCCAGAATGAGCCAGCTGCCAAAACAGAGGCGAATGCGCGGAAAGCCGGGCTGGTGATCCCGCACTCTTGCCGCCAGCCAGAGGGTCTTGCCAAGCCCTATCACCACACAGGCGATGGAGATGATCTCCAGCAGCAGCTGGAACAGCTCGACCCCGTGCATCATCCCCTCTTTCAGGTTCGCTATCTCAAACACTCGGGTCACCTCCATGATTCAAAAGAGGACACTATTAACACATCGCTCGGCAAAGGCCAAATCAGAGTCTCCTGATAAGCAGTGAGAGCTGTTCAATGAGCTGACGCGCCGCGGGGCTGACTCCGGCCAATTGGAAGAAGCCGTGTATAACGCCCAGTTGCCGCTGACAGGTAGCCGTGACACCGGCTTGCAGCAGTTTGCTATAGAAGGCTTCCCCCTCATCGCGCAGCGGATCATATTCCGCCGTTACGATATGGGTCGGCGGTAGTCCTGACAGGTCCGGATGGTGGAGAGGGCTGGCTTCGGGGTGAGTGACGGGCTGCTCCCCCAGATAGGCGTGAAAACCGCTTAACAGCATGTCGCGGGTGATGAGGTAGTCATCCCCTAGCTGCCGATAGCTGTCACTGCCGCCCGTTGCATCGAGCATCGGATAGATGAGCAGTTGGGCTGCGGGCAAGGGGGCGCCTCGCTCCTTGAGTCGCAAGGTGGTGATCAGGGCTAGGTGGCCGCCAGCACTGTCGCCCGCAAGGGCAATCCTTGCCGGATCCCCATGCCATTTCTCCACATCGGCCATGATGGCGAGCGTGGCTGCCAGTGCATCGTCATGTGCTGCAGGATAGGTGTGTTCAGGGGCAAGGCGGGTATGTACCGCGAACACCAGTGCCTCGGCGCGATTGCACAGCATCCGCATCTGGCGGTCGTGAGTGTCGAACTCACCGCTGACAAAACAGCCGCCATGAAAGTAGATCAGGGCCGGACGGCTTGCACTTGAGGTTGGCGCTGGTTGATAGAGGCGAATGGAATAGTGGCCATGTTGCCACTCTTCGACAGCGCCAACCTCTTCCCGTTTACCACCCAATACGGCAGAGGCAAGATAGCCTTCACGCCGCGCCTGCCAGCTCAGGCTGCTCGCCCTGGGGCGGCCTGCTGCAATGAAATCCGCCACCATGGCCGCAATGGCCGGTTCAAGTTGTGTATCCATAACGCACCAATAACTGTATATAAAAACAGTTATTCTGCGCTTTTAGCCAGAGAGCGCAACCTGCGTTAGCTGAGGCGGCTCACAAAATCAGACTCCAAGCAGATGGAATTCAATCACATAGAGCGGCGGCAGAGCGGGGTAGATATTGCGGATCACCTGTTTGAGCTCGGGGAGGGTCATGTTCTCCTGACGGGCGTGCTCGTCGCTCAGTTCATCGAAGGCGACCGCCTTGACCGAGAGCACCTCTATGGTGCCAAAGGGCTGGTGCTCCGGGTTGGTGAACAGCGCCAGACGTTGGCCGGGCTGCCAGTTGGCCTCGCTCTCGTCGCGGATGGTGATGGTCTTGCGGCCCGCCTGAATGTCGGCAACGAAGCGGCTGAAGAAGGTGAATTCGGGATAGGAATGAGCAGACATGGTGACTCCTGACTGGGTGAATCGAAATGGGATGAATGGAAATCAAAGATCGAGATAGGCGCGCAGCCTGGCCAGATCGGCGATGACGGGGCCGTCACTGCCGTCGGCAACTATGCCCTGTTCGACCAGCTCCTTGAGAGCTCGGCGGTAAACCCGCTCTGTGGTGCCGAAGCGCGCCGCCTCGTGGGCCCGCTTGCGTGACCCCAGCATGGGGGTGCGCTGGCGTTCTCGCCACAACTCATAGGCGATGTTGTAGGCGATGGGGTGGAGCAGTCGGCTGGTGGTGATCTCCAGGGTATCGAGATAGTCGCTGGCAAGCGCCGCGGCGAAGAAGAGGGTCAGCTCGGGCTCGGCCAGCAGGCGCTGGGCCAGTTTGTGAGCACAGATGACCCGGGCGTCCAGTTCGGTCTCGGCCACCACGTTCCACTGCACCGGGGTGGCGCTGAAGAACTCCATTTCTCCGAAGATCTGGCTGTGACACTCAATCTCGCCGAGCTGGAAGATGCGGCCCGAGTGCACTGTGCTGTTGAGGGAGACCCGGCCATGTTCGACCAGATAGAGTTGCTCGCTCTGCTCCCCCTGGCGCATGATCAATTCGCCCGGCAGGTAGCGGCGCAGAAACAGGGTGCAGGCGTCGAGCGCCGCGGCAAAGCGGGGTTCAAGCTGCTGGAGTTCGGCGTGAAAACGGCCGAGGGGGTAGGGCTGTTGCTGCATGACTTGCCTGTCGCACCGGATGACGAGGGCCATGAGGCTAGCAAGAGTGCGGGCCGGATACCAGCCCGCACGATAGCGGATGTGCCGCAGTTAACGGTTTGCGCTTTATTGCACCAGGGCGTAGAGGGCAGCCGCGATGGCGTGCTGCTCACCGGCCATCATCGCCTGTTCGGCGCTGGCGTAATCCGCTACCCCTTGCTGCACATCCTGCTCGAACAGCACTACGTTGCAGAGCACGGCGGCGACCCGTACCTTGCGCAGGCGACCCACGGTCAGCAGGGAGGCGGTCTCCATGTCAGCGCCCAGTACGCCACGGGCATGCCAGTAGCGGCACACCTCCTGCTCATCATCTCGATAAAAGCTGTCGTGGGAGCGTACCAGCCCGTGCCAATGAGGCTGGCTGCTAGTGGCCACATGGTTGAGCAGGGCCGCTTGCAGCCAGATGTCGGCGCAGGCGGGGTACTCGGCGGGCAGATAGGCCTGTGAGGCCCCCTCATTGCGAACAGCCCCTTCCACCACGATAAGGTCGCCAAGGCCGATGTCGTGCTGCAGGGCACCGGCGGAGCCGACCCGAATAAGCGAGCGGGCGCCGGCTTGCACCAGCTCCTCCAGCGCTATGATGGCCGAGGCACCGCCAATGCCGGTGCTGCAAACCGTGATGGGCTGCCCCTGATAGGATCCGTTGATGAGGCGAAACTCCCGGTTTTGCCCCAGCACCTCACACTCTTCAAGCTGGCTGGCGATGCGATCGACCCGGGCCGGGTCGCCGCACAGTACCACCCGCTCGGCAATCTGGTCGGGGTGGCACTGCAGATGGGGTAACAGACTCATGGCTTACAGACCTTGTGGCTGGCGCTTGGCGGCAATCACCCAGAGGCGGGTGCCGTTGGCGGCGATAAACAGCAGGATCAGGTATTCCAGCGACATGGCGTAGACGCCCTGCGCGGCATAGACACCGATGCTGATGATGTTGATGACGACCCAGAGGATCCAGTTCTCCACGTATTTGCGGGTCATCAGGATCTGGGCGACCACCGAGAGCACTGTCATGCTGGCATCCCAGAACGGGAAGGCATCGGGGGAGGGCTCGGGGGTAGCAAGGTTGGCACCAAACAGGTTGAGCAGGGAGACCGAGGTGCGTGCCAGGGTGGCGAAGACCGGGTCGATATAGCGGGTCAGCAGAGCGATGGCCAGCACGCTCACGGCGGCGGTCACCATCAGTTTGGATCTGCTGAGCCAGCGGATCTGCAGGGTATCCCCCTGATCGTTGGCCGGGCGGGTCCAGGCGTACCAGCCGTAGACGTTGGCGCAGAAGAAGAACAACTGCAGCAGCAACAGCCCGTAGAGCTGGATCTGGAAGAAGATGATCGCAAACAGGCTGACGTTGATCAGACCAAACAGGTAGTTGATGGTCTTCTCCTGACTGGCGAACCAGATACAGGCCAGCCCGAACAGGGTACCGATGGCTTCAATCCATGACATGGCATAGCCGCCACCCAGCGGTATGGTCACTAGCGTGTTATTGATGCTGAACAGCTCGAATATGCTCATTTTCTGATCCTTGGACATGAGGGTTAGTATGCGAGGGCGCCATTCTAAGGGGTGAGGGGGAGGAGGGGCAGGACTTTTGTCCGTCCCGTACTTGGCCCATATCAAAGAAATCGCCACTGGTGCCCGGTTATTCCAGCAGTGATGGGTTATGGGGCCCCGGCGGGCCGGACTTTATTGATATGTAGCAAGATGATAGCGCCATGGCTGTGGTCTGATAGAGTCCACTCTCCGGGAGGAGAATCACGTGATAAAAGGAGGTTGCATTGAATTCCGAGCTTGTCTGGGTGCTCTGTCTGCTGGCTGGCGCCATCTATCTCTTTATGACCAACAAGGTGCGGATGGATGTGGTCGCCCTGTTGATCATTATCCTCTTTGTGCTGAGCGGCACCCTCACCCTGCCGGAGGCGCTGGCGGGCTTTAGCGATCCCAACGTTATCCTGATTGCCGCCCTGTTTGTGGTGGGTGAGGGGCTGGTGCGCACCGGCATCGCCTATCAGGTGGGGGATGCATTGGTGAAGGTGGCGGGTAGCAGCGAGACCAAGCTGCTGGTGTTGCTGATGGTAGCGGTGGCGAGTCTGGGGGCTGTGATGAGCAGCACCGGAGTGGTGGCCATCTTTATCCCGGTGGTGCTGAGCGTGGCGAACCGGATGGGGATCCCGGCCGGTCGCCTGATGATGCCCCTCGGTTTTGCCGGGCTGATCAGCGGCATGATGACGCTGGTGGCCACGCCCCCCAACATGGTGGTCAACAGCGAGCTGATGCGCCACGGCATTCACGGCTTCGGGTTCTTCGATTTCACCCCGATGGGCGTGCTGATCCTGGGGCTGGGCATCCTCTACATGCTGCTGGTGCGCGGCTCCATGGTGGGCGAAGGGGAAGAGGGCAAGGGCAAGCCGACCGGGCGCCGCACCCTGCGAGATCTCATTCGAGACTACCGATTGGCCGGTCGGGCCCGTCGTCTGGCGCTGCGGCCGGACTCCCCGCTGATTGGCCATACCCTGGATGAGCTGCAACTGCGTGCCCGTTATGGTGCCCACGTCATCGGGGTGGAGCGCTGGCGCAAGTTTCGCCGGGTGATGGTGCCGGTGTCGGGGATCAGTGAGTTCCAGGCCAAGGATGTTCTGCTGATCGACATGTCAGACCCCGAGGTGGATGTGCGGGGGTTTTGCAGCGAAGCGCGGCTCGAACCCATGATCCTGCGCGGGGAGTACTTCTCCGATCAGGCGCGGGAGGTGGGGATGGCCGAGGTGTCGCTGATCCCTGAGTCCAAGCTGCTGGGTAAAAGCGTGCGTGAGGTGACCTTCCGCTCCAGCTATGGTCTGAGCGTGGTGGGGCTGCGCCGCGACGGTGAAGCGCTGGCAGGCAAGCTGGTGGACGAGCCGCTGCAGATGGGGGATACCCTGCTGGTGGTAGGAAACTGGAGCCACATCAGACAGTTGCAGACCCATAGCCGCGACTTTCTGCTGATGGGGTTGCCCGCTGAAGTGGACGAGATGGCCCCCGCCCGCAGTCAGGCGATCCATGCCCTCTTCTGTCTTGGAGTGATGATCCTGCTGATGGTGACCGATCCGGTGCCCAACGTGATTGCCGCGCTGATCGCCTGTCTGCTGATGGGCAAGTTTCGCTGCATCGATATGGAGAGTGCCTACAAGTCGATCCACTGGCCGACCCTGATCCTCATCGTCGGCATGCTCCCCTTCGCGCTGGCGCTGCAAAAAACCGGCGGGGTGGATCTGATCGTCGGTGGCCTGATCAATGCGGTGGGGGAGATGGGGCCGCGGGTCATGCTGGCTAGCCTGTTTGCCCTCTGCGCGGTGATCGGGCTCTTTATCTCCAACACGGCGACGGCGGTATTGATGGCGCCTATTGCGCTGGGCACGGCCCAGCAGATGGGGGTATCGCCCTATCCGTTTGCCATGACCATTGCCATCGCCGCCTCGGCCGCTTTTATGACGCCGGTCTCGTCACCGGTGAATACCCTGGTGCTTGGGCCGGGCAACTACAAGTTTGCCGATTTTATCCGTATCGGGGTGCCATTCACCCTGTTGGTGATGGCGGTCAGCGTGGTAGCGATCCCCTGGTTCTTCCCGTTCTGATAACCGGGATGATGAATGTGTGCACCAGCGGCCTGCGGGCCGCTTTTTTATGGCCGGGAGACAAGAGTGGCAAGGCGTGCTCGGAATCAGTGAAGAGTGATATGGACGGGAATTAACGTGGAGATGGGTTAATAGAGGAGCGAGAGAAAAACTGGGGAGAGGCAAATTTCAGATACAAAAAAACCAGCGTGAGCTGGTCTGTTTGGTACTGCTATTAATGGTGCGGAAGGAGAGACTCGAACTCTCACGCCTAGGGCGCCAGAACCTAAATCTGGTGCGTCTACCAATTTCGCCACTTCCGCAATATTAATGGTGGCTATGACGGGATTCGAACCTGTGACCCCCGCATTATGAGTGCGATGCTCTAACCAACTGAGCTACATAGCCGTTTGTTATCGACCA
>NZ_JBFODN010000018.1:0-22755 GCF_040908345.1 Aeromonas sp. R3-1 | reverse complement strand
GGTCGGCGCCATCCGGCTGGATATCCAGAAGAGCTGACGCAGCCACCAGTTGCCACTCTCACAAAATAGAAAGCCGCCGGAGCAATCCGGCGGCTTTTTTTGTCTCTTCATCTTTGTTCGGGTTTGCTCGGGCGCCCGATGACAGACGCCCCCCCTCAGAAGATTACAACCAGGGGGCAGCAGTCGGCCCGTGGTGCAGGCCCAGCTTCCAGACCCGGCCAAAGTGCTTGTAGTGACCGGCCGCGACACCGGCCTTCTCACCCATACCGTGGTAGAGATCGAGGTGTCCCTTCTTCACCGCCCCGCCCACATCCAGCGCAATCAACAAGCGCAGCTGGTGCTTGCCGGTCCAGTTGCCCTCTTTATCAAGCAGGGGAACTTCAGCGAGGATCGGGGTCCCCATCGGCAGCAGGGTCTTGTCGGCAGCGACGGCCGCCATCGGCAGCAGCGGGATACCGGCGGCGCCGATCACATCATTGGTGGGTCGACGCTCGAAGAAGACATAGGAGGGGTTCTGCTCCACCAGCTCCTTGACGCTCTCCTCCGGCTGTCGGTTGGCCCACTCCTTGATGGCCTTCATCGACATCTGCTCTTTGGGCACTTCACCGCGGTCGATCAGTACCCGACCGATACTCACGTAACCGTGGCCGTTCTTGCCGCTGTAGCCCAGATATTGCAGCCGATCGTCATCCCCGTAGTGGACAAAGCCGGAGCCCTGCACATCCATCAGGAAGTTATCGATAAGGGATTTGCTGTAACCCAGCTCCAGCCCGCGGTTGGCCAAGGCCCCCTGATGGATCTCGGCCCGGGTCGGACAGCGACCGCCACATTTGGGCATGGCATAGATGGGATATTTGTACTTGGCATCCGGGCGGTGGCGCACCTCCAGCACCGGCGAGTAGTAACCGGTAAAGAGCACGTTACCCATGCGATCGGCGCCGCCCAGCTGAGCCAAGCTGATACCGTAACGGGTGATGTCGGCAGGATTGCCGCCACCCGCCACCCAGCGGGAGAGCTGGTGATAGAGCTCGCCATAACGGCGGGTCATCTTGCCGGAGCGTTCCATTACCAGTCGGCTTTGTGGGCCAAACTTGCTGTAGTCGGCACGCGCACGGCTATTGACCCGCTCCACCCTCACCAGATCCTCTGGTAAGGTCCCGTCCAGATACTGCTTGCCCAGATTTTCCGGCACCTCGCAGTTAAGAAAGCATCTGTTGTCGGTCTGCTTTTTGGGCACTTCTGCTTTGTCAGAGTTGCCCGCACAACCGGCCAGTCCCAGCACTGCGGCGGTCAGCCAGTACGCGTGTTTGTTCATATGTCCTCATATAACGCCAAGAGCCATGCTCGGCGGGGAAGATGCCAAATTTGCAGGGGGAAAGCAAACGACATCAATCACTTGAAGCAGGATTTCTCCAAAGGGGATCCGCTGGGTTATAACAAGGTGACAGGGTGTACGAGGTGATGGATGGAACAGCTCGAAATATTCCCGCTGCAGAGCCCCTGCATCGGGGTCTGCGAAGTGAACAACAAAGGCTACTGCAAGGGGTGCCTGCGCAATCGCGAAGAGCGTTTCAACTGGCTCACCATGACCCCTGCCCAGCAACAAGAGGTGATGCGCCTGTGCCGGGATCGCAAACGCCGGGTCGAGGCTGCGCGGCGCAAAGCGCTGGAAGGAGCGCAACCCCAGTTGCCAGAACAACAAGGCTGGGACTTTTAACCACTCCCTATCTTCCCCTCACAGGTTACCTATCCTCCCGACAAAACAAAAAGCGGCCCGCAGGCCGCTCTTGGTTATGACGTGTTGCCGGGTGGCGAGGCTTATGCCGTAGCCAGTTTGGCCTGCTCTTCACCGCGTTTGAGCATGGCGTAGGAGACACCGGTCAGCAGCGAGCCTGCTGCAATCGCCACGATATACATCATGACATTGCTGATGGCGTGCGGGATGAACAGCACGAACAGACCGCCGTGGGGTGCCATCAGCTCGCAGCCAAACAGCATGGAGAGCGCACCGGTCAGGGCGCCGCCCACCATACAGGCCGGGATGACCCGCATCGGATCCTTGGCGGCAAACGGGATGGCCCCCTCGGAGATAAAGCACAGACCCAGCACGAAGGAGGCTTTGCCCGCTTCCTGCTCCGCCTTGATGAACTTGGTGCGGGCCAGGAAGGTGGCGATCCCCATCCCCAGCGCCGGCACCATACCGGCGGCCATCACCGCAGCCATGGGGGCATAGGTTTTGGAGGCCAGCAGGCCAACCCCGAAGGCGTAGGCCGCCTTGTTGACCGGGCCCCCCATGTCGAAGCACATCATGGCGCCGATGATGACACCCAGCAGCACTGCGTTGGCAGAGCCCATGTTGTTGAGGAAGGTGGTCATGGCATTCATGATGCCGGCCACCGGGCCACCCACGACGTAGATCATCACCAGACCGGTAAACAGGCTGGCAAAGAGCGGAATGATCAGGATGGGCTTGAGCGCTTCCAGGGTCACCGGCAGGCGCACCTTGTCGCTCAGGTACTTGGCGCTGTAACCGGCCAGGAAACCGGCCACGATGCCGCCAAGGAAACCGGCGCCCAAGGAGCTTGCCAGCATGCCGCCGATCATGCCGGGAGCGAGACCCGGACGGTCAGCGATGGAGTAGGCAATGTAACCGGCCAGCACCGGGATCATCAGGGCAAAGGCAGAGCCGCCACCGATCTTCATCAGAGCCGCGGCCAGGGTGCCTTCCACCTTGAACGCTTCGATACCGAATACGAACGAGAGCGCGATGATAAGACCGCCCGCCACCACCATCGGCAGCATGAAGGAGACCCCGGTCAGCAAATGCTTGTAGGGGCCTGCCTTTTCTTCTTTCTTGGGCTGGCTGGCGCCACTGTGGCGATAGGTTTTCGCCTCGCTCCACGCCTTGTCAAGCTCGGCGCGGGTTTTCTTGAGCGCCGCACCGGTGCTGGTGCGATAGACCGGCTTACCGTCGAAACGGGCCATGTCCACCTCGATATCGGTGGCGAGGAACACCAGATCGGCAGATGCAATCTCCTCGGCGGTCAGGGCATTCTGGGCACCGACCGAGCCTTGGGTCTCGACGCGGATCTGATAACCCAACTGTTTGGCCATGGTCTCCAGCGCTTCTGCCGACATAAAGGTGTGGGCCACACCGGTCGGGCAAGCCGTCACCGCCACAATACGCTTGCCAGCGGCGGCCGGTTTGGCGGCAGCATTGGCAACGGCGGAGGCGGCTTGATGACGATAGACACTGGCGCCGCTGGCGGCTGCCTCCAGCAAGGCGGCCGGATCCTGCAGGGCGAGATCCATGCTGCCCTGATAGACCTGCTTGCCATCATAGGCGGCGAGATCCACCGGAGCACTGGCGACAACCAGCACCAGGTCGGCCGCAGCAATCTGCTCTTTTGAGGGGATCTGGCGCGGTTGCACGCTGGAGCCGACGTCGAGGGTGAGCTCCCAGCCAGCCAGTTTGGCCTGCTGTTCTATCCGTTTTGCAGCGAGAAAGCTGGTGGCAATGCCCGCCGGGCAAGCCGTAACCAAGATTGCTTTCATTGGGCATCTCCTGAGTTTTCCATTGAGGGGGGATTGCACTGAACCGGTGCCAGCTCATCCAGACGCTCTACGCGCACCTGTTCAAGTAAAGGGTTGAGCACATTGATATCGTCAAAGCCGACCGCCACCTGACTGACCGCCAGTGCCGAGACGGCGGTGGCCAGCCGCAGGGTCTGCTCCGGCGCCCAGCCAAGGCTGAGACCATGTGCAAGACCGGCGACCAGGGAGTCGCCAGCACCCACGGTGCTGACCACCTGCATCCGCGGCGGAATGGCCTGCCAGACCGCATCCGGGGCAAACCAGATCAGGCCATCGGCGCCGTTGGAGATCACCACGTTGGGGATCCCGCTTGCTTGAAGCGCGCGGGCACACTCTGCCTGCTCGCTCAGCGTCTTGACGGGGCGGCCTGCCCACTGGCTCAGCTCCTCCAGATTGGGTTTGACCAGGGTCGGCGCCGCCTTGATCCCTTCGCTTAAGGCCGCGCCGCTGCAATCGAAGATCACCTGCTTGCCCTTGGCCTTGAGCAGGCGGATCAGATGGGCGCAGTAATCGGGAGCCACCCCTTTGGGCAGGCTGCCCGCCAGCACAAACCACTCAGCATGCGGAGCCAACTCGTCGATGGCCTGCTCCAGCGCGCTCACTTCCCCTTGCTGGATAGCGAGCCCCGGCAAGTTGAGATCGGTGACCCGACCGGACTGCTCGGAAATCTTGACGTTGATGCGGGTGCTGCCCGCTACGCGCACAAAGTGATCATCCAGCGCACGCTCTGCAAACAGGGAGACAAAGCTCTGTTCATTGTCAGCGCCCAGCCAGCCGGTGACGCCTACCTCGCGGCCCAAATCCTTGAGCACCATGGCGACGTTGATCCCCTTGCCTGCGGCACGCAGGTTGGCCTCGCTCACCAGATTGACCTCGCCCAGGCTCATCGCCTCAAGGCGAGTAGTGAGATCAAGGGCAGGGTTGAGAGTAATGGTGACAATCTTCATCAATGCGTCCCCTCGCCGAGACCAGCGGCGATCGCCTCACCGATCCCCTTGAGGGCCGCTTCGGCATCTGCCCCTTCGGCGCGAAATGCCAGACGGTGACCGCACTTGACCCCAAGGCCGATCACCTTCATCAGGCTCTTGGCGGAGACTGCCTCGCCGCTGCCATCCAGATTGGCAACCCGGATGTCGGATTCAAACTCTTTGGCCACCTTGACCAGCATGGCGCCCGGACGGGCATGCAGGCCGTGGGGGTTGATGATAGTGAAGGTTTCGGAAAGACCGCTCGCAGGCCCCGCCTGCAACATGGCCAGCCCCTCGCCGCCCGCCAGCGTCGCCAGCTGACCAGCGGCCGCCAGTTTGGCCAGATTCTCCAATTGCGGCAGATGGCCGCTATCTGCGGCGCACAGCAGCAGCATGGCGTTGACCGGCAGATCCCCTGCGTTCAGTGCAGTGCTAGGCGTTGCCAACACCCAGCCGGTCTGGGCCGCTTGCGCGCGGGCCAGCCAGATGCCCTCGCCCAGATAGGCCGGTTCGCTTGCCAGCAGGGCGCTCACCATGGCGGCATCGCCCCAGCCCGCCGATTTGGCGCGGGCGGCTGCTCCCAGCAGCAGTTGGTCGCGATCATCGGCCGGGAAGTCAGCCAGGATCAGGTATTGCACCTCTTTGGCGGCAGTGGCACCAGTCAGGATGTTGATGATGGTGTCGGCATCGGTGGCCTCTTTGAGCTGGGCAGCCGCCTGCTCGTCACCCAGCACATGGGTGAGCTGGCGCAAGATGCCCAGATGCTCGTCTGACTTGGCGGCGATGCCGATGGCGACATAGGCGATCTGCCCCTCATCCCACTCGATACCATTGGGGAACTGGGCCACCATGACGCCTGTGCTCTTCACCAGATGACGGGTATCGGTGGTGCCGTGGGGAATGGCGATGCCGCTGCCAAGATAGGTGGCATGCTGCGCTTCACGAGCCAGCATCCCATCCACATAGCCCGCTTCCACCAGACCGGCTTCGGTCAGTTTGCCTGCCAGCAGGGCAATGGCGTCCGACTTGGTTGCCACCGACTGTCCCAGCAAGATCTGCTCTCGCGCCAACTTCAACATAGAGACTCTCCATCAGGTTCCGGCCACGCCGGTACGTCACAATTGAACATTCGGGTAACTCGCCAGCTGACAATAGACCCGAACACGGTTGACTGTGATCGGAGCCCGATTTTCAGGCCACTGGGTCTCTTCGCTGCTGACAGGCTGAATCGTTTCACTTACACTCAGACTGAATCGTTTCAGCGAATTGATCAAGTACCCACCAAGAGTGCTTTTCAATGATATGATCCCGCGCACACTTTTCGGTGCCCTCACCCGGCAGTGACCGTGGGCCTTGCAACTCAAACAGAGCCAATATGATGAAACTGGATGAAATCGCCGCCCTCGCCGGTGTCTCGCGCACCACGGCAAGCTATGTGATCAATGGCAAGGCCGACCAATACCGCATCAGCCAGGCCACCCGCGACAAGGTGATGGCCGTTGTCACCGCCCATAACTACCAGCCGGACAGCCGCGCCGCCTCCCTGCGCGGCGGCCAGACCAAGACTCTGGGCTTTATCCTGCCCGACCTTGAGAACGCCAGTTACGCCAAGCTAGCCAAACGACTGGAACAGGGGGCCCGGGCGCAGGGATATCAGCTGCTCATTGTCTGCTCGGAAGATGATCCCGCCACCGAAAAAGAGCTGGCCCAGATGCTGGTGAGCCGCCATGTGGACGCCCTGCTGGTGGCCAGTTGCCTGCCGCCAGACGACCCCTTCTACGGCAAATTGCAGGCGCAAGGCAGCCAAATCCTCGCCATCGACCGGGCGATGGCCGCCGACAAGTTCGTCACCGTCGCCAGTGAAAACGAGAAGGCGAGCTTCGATCTCACCAGCTCCCTGCTCACCCCGACCTTGCGCCATATCGCCTTGATCACCGCGCTGCCAGCACTCACGATCAGTCAGGAGCGAAAAGCCGGTTTCGAGAAGGCGGTCGCCAGTCATAGCGCAGCTCGCCACCTGTGTGAGGGGGATCACTTCTCCCGTCTTGAGGGGTATCGCCTGATCAAAGATCTGCACCAGCAGCTGGGCCAGTTGCCCGAAGCGCTGATCACCACCTCCTATATCCTGATGGAGGGGGTACTCGACTACCTGTTGGAGCAAGAGATCGATATGAGCCAACTTGCCATGGCCACCTTCGGCGACGATCGGCTGCTCGACTTCCTCCCCTTTGGCATCAACTCCCTGCCCCAGCAGCACGACGCGCTGGCCAGCCAGGCGCTGGAGCTGGCGCTCAAGGCGGTCAATGGCGACTACCAGAGCGGGCTGTACTATGTGAGCCGCACCCTCAAGCGCCGTCGCTAACCTGATCGAAGCAGACCCGATTTGCTGTCAATGGGTGGGTAAAGCGAACAGATGACAATAAGGCTGCCAGGATTGGCAGCCTTATTGTTTTTCCCCACAACCCTACCCGCCCGCGTTGCTTTCTCTACCGTCTGGCCGACTAAACAACCGGCCTCCACACTCCTTTCACCCCGCAACTAAACGCCAACGCCACGACAAGGCACTCCCCATCCGTGCTGCAACCACTTGGCTGACCTGTATCAATGAGCCCCTGCCAGTCATTTTTTCGATGCTTTTTCTGCAATTAGCTACCGCTGTCATCATTTATTTCCACTTATTGCCACAAGCCAGCACAAGATCCGTATAAAAGGGGTTGTTTCCACTATTTTGATCCGCTAACGTGGCAATCATATTTTACAAGTGACAGGTTTTAGGTACAGATGTTCCCGTTCCGATATTGCTAGCCTCCGGCCCTATCACCGGAGGCACCTTCTGATAACGCCAATTGGCCCCCTCTTGTTGACGTCACTGCTAACATCGCCTGTTTGCACTGACACCGCTACGTTCGGATGGATAACATGAATACCAAAACTCTGGGTTGTACCCTATTGATTGCCGGCACCACTATAGGTGCCGGCATGCTGGCCCTGCCGCTGGCCTCTTCCTCCCTCGGCGGCCCCGCCACCCTGATGCTGATGGTCGGCCTCTGGGCCCTGATGGCCTTCACCGCCATGCTGCAAGTAGAGGCAAGCCTCAACACCGGCAAGTGGTACCTGCACCAGCTGGCGGATCATCTGCTCGGCCCCTGGGGCAAGCGCATCGCCTCCTTCTGTATCCTGATGTTGTTCTACTCGCTGGCCTCCGCCTACATCAGCGGCGGCAGCAGCCTGCTGGCACAGGCGCTGGCCGATGCGGGCATGACCCTCAGCCAGGAGCAGGCCGCCTGGGCCTTTACCCTGCTGTTTGGCGGCATGGTCTGTGTCGGCACCCGCTCGGTGGATTATCTCAACCGGCTGATGTTCACCGTCAAACTGGTGATCATGGTGGTGGTGCTAGCGTTGCTGCTACCCCGCACCGAAGGGCAGCATCTGCTCTCGATGCCGCTGGGTCAGGGCCTGTTGCTGGCGGGCCTGCCGGTCATCTTCACCTCGTTCGGCTTTCACGGCTCCATTCCGAGTGTGATGCTTTACCTCGGTGACTGCCCCAAGCAGTTGCGCCGTGTCTTTGTCTGGGGCTCTGCCCTGCCGCTGATCCTCTATGTGCTGTGGCAGGTGGCAATCCTCGGTCTGCTCGGCCAGCAAGCCCTGCTGCAAACCGGCGGCGCGCTTGACAGCCTGCTGGCCAACGTCGGCAAGCTGGTGAGCTGGCCTGCGTTTAATCAGGCGATGCACCTGTTTGCCGATCTGGCACTCGCCACCTCCTTCCTCGGGGTAACGCTGGGGCTGTTCGACTTTATGGCCAAGGCAACCCGCCGCAAGGACAACTGGCAGGGCCGCACCCAGACTGGCCTTATCACCTTCGTGCCGCCATTGCTGTTTGCCCTCTACTTCCCGCAGGGCTTTATCATGGCGCTGGGCTACGCCGCCATTGCGCTGGCGATCCTCGCGGTACTGCTGCCGGTGGCGCTGGTATGGCAGAGCCGCAAACAGGCTCCTGCCCACCACTACCGCGTCCCGGGTGGCGTAGTGGCGCTTGGAGTGGCCGCCGCCATGGGCGTGCTGATCGTCGGCGTCCAGATCAGCGTCAGCCTTGGAATGCTGCCTGCACTCTAATCCTTGCCGCGATTCAATGCTCAACTCCAAATAGCAAAAGCCCCGCCAATCTGATTGGTAGGGCTTTTTATTGCGAAAGAAATGCACGCTATCAGCTTATGGCTGGCTTTGCTGTCATAGGCACCATCTGTATAAACACGCCCCAGTTTACGCCGCAGTGGATTGAGCAGAGTCGGCAACACCTCGGTATCATGGACATTTTCCAACGAGACTTGTGCTGCCACGATATTGTGAGTGGCCGGGTCTACCGCCAGATGCAACTTGCGCCACACTCTCCGCTTCTCGGCGCCGTGTTTTCTGACCTTCCACTCGCCTTCGCCAAACACCTTCAGCCCGGTTGAATCGATAACCAGGTCGGTAATGCCTTCCTTTGGGGGCTGTCGATAAGCCACTGTCACCGTGCTTACCCGCTTGCTGGCACCGCTATAGTCCGGCAGACACAGCGGCCGCGAACAAGGAGTAGAGTAGTCCCTGAGTGGCCAGCAGAGTGAGGCTGAAATTCCCCTTGAGCATCAAAGGTGCATATGCTCTGGTCGCTGTAGAGCTGGCTGCGGCCCCGTAGCCCGTGATGGTCTTGGTGAAACCTGTTGTGCATGGCCTCGGTATCAACCAAAAAGGTGAGTGAACCACGACTAATCAAAAACTTGTTGTATTGAGGCCAGTTGGTGATGGGATGAAGCGACGTGCCCATGATGCAGACTTGAAGAAGATGGATCACCAAGTCCTCAGTCAGTTCCATTCAAGCGGTGTCGCTCTGGGAAACAATGTCCGTAATAGAACCAAGCTAGACCCGTCCAGCTGTTTCATATTTGAAACACCACACGCAGAAGTTCGTGGGAATAAACTGCAGAAGTTCATTTTCCTGTTATATTTAAATCACTTGCTGAAGAATTCAAACAACCTCACTCGAGCCTGAAAGGCTCCCCCATGTAGAAAGCCCCCACCAGCAGACCGTAAACAAGCCGCACTCGCTCATCCCTGCCCAGCAGCACACCGAGTAGCACTTCGCCGCTTGCCAAATCGTCACCATGCCAGAAGCACCAGAGGGCTGCCTCCACTACATCCAGCCAGCTGGCATGGCCCAGCTGATTACGAGACTTGCGCCGCCAGCTGCCGCGGACCACAGCGCCGCTATTCGGGGAGCGGGCAGCCAGCACCCGCTGCTCCATCACGCTTGGCGTGAGTCCATCCAGCTTGGCCTGACGGCTGCCACGCCCTCCTCGCAGCAATTTGTCGAGTAGCAGCGCCAACAGACGAAACGCATCCTGTTCTTCAAAGCTGGCATCCTCCCCCAGCAAATCGGCTGCACCGGTCATCAGTTGCTCACGCCCCAGATAGATGGGCTGTGACGTGCAATCCAGCCGATGTTGCTCGACATGGATAGCCAATGCCGTCACCACCGCCAGCGGTGAAGTCTCACCCTCTTGGTGAAGCGCGCCTTTGGCAAGCAGAGCGGTCAGCTCCCTACCTCGCTCGGCTGACAGCAGGCAATAGATCCCCTTGATCAGGGGCATAGCCGCCTGACCTGATAACAGACTTGAGTTCATAGAGCCTCAGTGACGATCGCGTTTGAAGTGAGTGGTTTTATGACCGACGGTGATAATCTCGCCGTCTTGCAGGACCAGATAGTGACGGCGCAGACACAGGCAGCATTCCGCTGGCAATCCGTACTCGGCTTGCAGCATCGCCACTCCTTTGCAATCGAGATAAACCAGTTCGCGTCCCTGGTGATAAGAAGAACGTCCGATGCTCAGCAGCAGCTCTACCAGCTCGGGAGCAATACCGCGCTGCTGCATCCGGCACGCGGCGTGATGGCTGTACGCACTATCCAGCTTCCCGTTCATGACATGTTCCTTTGGCGCTCATTTAGATGGACTCATTATATGTAGCCTGTATACTCATGCCGATACTGGTTACATAAACATGTCGCATTTTGGAGCACGTATGGCACCCAAAGAGCTCACCTGGGATCAAACCCTGCGTTTTCGTCTGCTGGAGATCGTGTTGCAGTGGGAGGGACGGCTGACCACCAACCATCTGATGACCGCCTTCAATATCGGTCGCCAACAGGCGTCACGGGATATCAACCACTACCTGACCCACTACTCACCGGACGGGCTGGTCTATGACAGAAGCCTGAAGGGATACAAACCCACAGCGCACTTTGTGCCGCGCTTTAGTGAAGGAAAAGTAGATGAGTACCTGATGCTGCTACACCGTGAAAAGCAGCACCAGCGCCAACATGAAGCGGGCCTGTTAACCCTGCCGCTGATGGATCTGCGCTATGGCCATATCGAGATCCTGGATGTGCCAAACCGCCATATCGACCCGAAAATCGTGCGCGGTCTGGTGCAAGCGGCGCGCGGCCAACTGCGGGTCGATGTCGATTACGTATCGCTGAGCTCGGAGGAGCAGAGTGGCCGCAATATCGTGCCCCACACTCTGGTCTATGACGGGATCCGCTGGCACGTGCGCGCGTATTGCGAAAAAAAGGGGGAATATCTGGATTTTGTGATGAGCCGTTTTCGCGGCGAACCGGATCTGCTGGATCCCTCCCCTCACGGCCGGGAGCAGGATCTGGAGTGGAACACCCAGGTGACTGCTGTAGTCGTTCCCAATCCAAACCTTAGTCAAGGGCAGCAAGCCATCATCGCCAGCGACTATGCAATGACTGGGAACCAGCTATTGTTCAGCCAACGGATCCCCTTGGTGCATTACTCATTAGAACGGATGCAGGTGAGCTATAACGGCGAACACCAACAACATCCCCTGCTCTACCCGCTGGTGCTGGCAAATCGGGAGGAGCTCATCCAGCAAGGCTGTACCTTCAAGCTCAAAAATATAGATTGTTAACCACGACAAAAAAAGAGAGGCATAACGCCTCTCACATTTATAATCTGAATATCACAGGACTATGACCCTATTTACCTGAGTTCAACAACATTAACTTTTTTGCGTTTATTTCAACCTATCCATAGCGCTTTTTAGCGCCATACCTGTTTGAATATTCCTGTCTTGGCTGTCTGAAACGATCACCTCCGAAGTACGAAGTGCCTGTCGAGCCTGCAGAGGTTTCTGGATTCGCCCTATTACACTCATTGTGTCATGGTAACCCTGCTCAATCCATGAACCGATATGCTGGGCAGTAAAGCCAAGCAGATCCTTTCCACCTCCAAATAAACCATCATGGCGTTTTAAGGAACTTTGCGGGCGAATCTCCAACACTGTAGTATCTGGGAAATTGTGACGGTCCCACGGCGAGCCATCGCTCAGGTGGGTGACAATCACCATATTGCAACCAGCGTCAACCAAAGGCTTTACTGGTGTGTTGCCCTGCATTGTATGCCAGCCTCCCATTCCACCGTCACTATAAAGCACACCATTAATCTCGCGTGATTTAAACAATAAGGGTAACGCAGCAGAGGCTAGCAAAGCCTCTTTCTGTTTATTGACAGGTAAACTTTGTACGTGATGGAACTCCGAAATACGAGTCGATCCGACCCCAAACTCGGCGGCTATACAATTCAGAATATCTTTCATGCCACCATCTGTAGGATATAAAGAGACGTACAATGGCAACCCAGAGCATAAGGCATCGATATCCAGATAGCGGTTCATCAAATCGATAAGTGGCTGATCAGATAACAACGAGTCACTTTGCTGCCCTACCCCCCCCGCAATCAATGCAGCACGACTGAGAGCCTCGAATATAATGCCTCCCGCTTTGCTTAGTACTGGTGTGCCGAACCCTAAGCCAAACTGTGTCAGGAGTGAGAAATAGATAGATTTGTTTAGCTCTAGCACCTTGCTATTGCCAAGATGCGACCAAATTTCCGCCATCCTTTCCGCTGCCTGAGCCAAAGTATCTGAAGAGGCCAAAATAGCTCCATTTAGCGCACCGATACTAGCACCAGCCACAACATGAACATCTGTACCTGATTCAGCCAAGGCTCTGACCACACCTACCTCATAAGCACCAATGGCACCACCACCGGAAAGCGCCAGCCCTACTTTCATCTGCTGCTCCATACTAACTCCTTGCTGAAGATTTCATCGACCATCGCACCAGCAATACGTTCTGCAGAACACAACCTTGGCATACGTCTTGGCAGAGCGTTGTATGACTGTGTAGTAGACCAGATGATGGGATGAGTATCTTCATTACACCAGTCCGCCAACCAGTTAACGGCTGCGGACCAGTCACTGTGTTGCTCATGCTCACCCTGCCAGGTTAACCAACTGCGCGTGTCGTGACACATTGATGTTGGACAGTTATGGTCTTCTGCAAGCTGAACCACTGCTCTATTTCTTAGAATATCCAGCAACTGTTTTGCCTGTTGCGGTTCACCATGGCGGATCACTTCACCAAATGCCCCCCAACGCAGCTCTTCCAGTGCCACATAGCAACGTCCAGCCAGCGGTAGGAGTGAATAGCGACCTGCTTTCCAAGTGGAAAATATTTGTTCCAAATGCAGCTGGCCGCGCTGCAGCCGATCGACACTACGGAGCCGTTGCTCCAGATGATGTAACTGTTTATTAACTTGCATCGCCAACATGTTCAACTGTTCACGAGTGTCTGCAGAATAATGCGCAATAGTAGCTGTATCCTGCATCAACGAACTGACCCTATCGTTCACTTGTGCAAGCGCATAGTTTGTGGTAGCAAGTGATGACGTTAACTCGGTAAGCCAATTGAGAGAAGCCTCCACCCCATCTAGCAACGAAGCATTAATAGCTTGCTGCCTCTGGGATGATCGTCCGTTGAATCCTTCTTTGATGCGCCGAAAAAAGGATCGATCTGTTTGCTGACGCACATGGTCATGAACTACATCTATCCCGTTGGCAAAATCAACGATAAATTTCTCCGGCAGGCATGCCAGAATATGGCACGCCTCGCTATTAGGAAAAGTTTCAGAAAATGTAGCTATCACAGCATCAGCTCCAGTTCTTTCTTGAGTATCTTACTGTCACTGATCATCTCCGGTGTTAGCTTTCTCAGAACACTAAGGCGCTCAGTCAATTGTTCTTGTTCTTGCTGGCTACTTTTATGATCTTCTGTGCTCTGAATCAGAGTATGTCGAAGCTGCTCCACCTTGCCTTTGAATGTAATGAAGAAGCTTTCAATCTCTTTGAGAATTGGGGCGTTGACTTGCTGATCAATAGCGTTATTCAGTTTTTCAAAATGCTCTTTGGTCTGATTTCTGACAGCATTCTTAATTGTATTAATATTCACCACACTACGGGTGACATCTTCTTTATAGGTTTCCCAGCCCCAATCATCTGTGTTAAACCAACCGCATAACGTTCCCCACACGCCACTGGATCGACGATGCCGTGTTTCGCTAAATGTTTTCTGTTCTAGCAGATTGGCTATACGAGTGTCGGTGGCAAGATTAGTCTTCAACTCACTGACTTTCGGAAAAGATATTTTCACAGTAAAACCATCTTCCTCCAGACGTGAGTTAATTTGGCTTGCAATCTTATCAACTGCTAACATTGTTTTAGAATGAAAGCTGCCTTCAATGCCTCCCACAATTTTGGTCAACATTGGTTTAATTTCTTTTTCTTTTTCAGCTAAAATACTAATAACTGACTCTTCAATCTTTTTAATAAACTGCATTGCTTCAGCATGTTCAGAAAATTTAACTTCTGGATTTTCTGGATCAAAATCACGCGATTGCTGCCCAACATTTCCAGCCCAGGCCCCCAATAAAGTGCCGAAAACTCCTCGTTTATCACTTTCTTCACGGTTATTTTTGTCATGTTTTGAATGACGTTCAAATTCCTTGTTCAGCTCTTCTTCTTGGCGCTTTCCTTCTTGGAAGTACTTATCCAGTTCTTTTTCCAACTTGCTTTCAGCATTATTTAACAACTTTTTGGTTTCATGGGTGATTTCCCCCATGACAAATTTCACCTCCTTATCAACTTCTTGCTGACAAGCCGCAACCTCCTCAATGTCTTTGATAAGGTCTTTAATTTGTGTCTGTAAGCTATGAATACTAGCTTGCAACCCCTGATGACGCAGAGCCAAATACTCATCGGCACTCTCAGAATTTTGTACCAATTTAGCTGCAGCAGAATCCACTGCTAATGCAGCAGCCTTAGTATGGGCTGCTTGGATAACCTCTGAAATTAACCTATCGAAGAATGAATGTTGCCAAAATTTATTTGCCCTCTTTAGTACATATTCACGATCTGCGAGATCTTCTTCATCGCAACCTGCCATCATCATAAAATCGTTAACCCATCCTTCCCTGGCTGAAAGTTGATTTCCCTGACTAATGACACTACGTGCATGATTTGCCAGATAAGCATGACGTGATGACCCTGGATAAACACGTTCACTACTGAGTAATCCGTTTTCTAACATGGTAGGAACTGTTTGTTTTACCGTATCTGCATCATCACCATTGCGATCTTTCTGGTCAAATTTATTGACTAATACAAAGAATCGTCCAGCAACAACTTCTGCGATGGCATTTAGCTCTTTGCGAACTTGTTCGTCAGCTTCAGAATTAAGTTGCGTATAATCCATTACAGCCAAAACAGCAGAGGCTTTTTGTAATTGGTCATGCATCATAGCCTGAAGCTGGGGTTGGCCTGCTTCGTTTGGCCCAGGAGTATCGAGCAATGTCAGTGTACCTTGACTATTGTCCATACCAGTAAGGTGACTAAACTCTACTTGAATGACCGGCAGTTTATGAACTTCCGAATAATCATGAAATGGGAATTCGGAACCTAGTTCTGTAGCCAATCGTACTAAATCATTGAGAGCGGATAAACATTTAAATATCTCAACCTCACCATTGTAATTATCTTTTAGCCAATCATCAGTCAAAATATCAAGTAATTTCTCTTTTTCTTTATCTTTTCTCAGTGACTCAACTCTTTGCTTTCCATCAACCGTTTCAATTTTTTTATTCAACAGTAATATTAGCTTGCTGATAGGTTCGACATTACCAAGATGCAAATATGGCGTTGATTTACCAGGTACATGACGGATTAACGTTGGAATCGATGTCATCGGCCGGTTGCGATTAGGTAGAACCTCTTTGCCAACTATCGCATTGATGGTTGTAGACTTTCCCGCCTTCATTGTGCCTACGATGGCGAGAACCATCTCCTTGTTACTAATTTTTATTTGCTCACCCTGTAATTCTTCAATTCTTTTTTTTGCTTTACTGCGATCAAACAACTGAACATTGCTATCGCCTAGAACTTTCGGTTCTGTGAGCATTTTTTGCAGCAAGTCAATGTTAAGTTCTAACAATCTTTCGGCTTCTTGACACAGCAACTCGATATTATTCTCGTGCATTACTTTCCCTTACTTTTCTCATTTTTAATGCAAAAATACACTTTGGTAACATTTTCTTATGCGTTCGCTCTTGAACGAACAAACACACCAAATCTTTTCTGGCCTGATTATATAGATTGGCAATCTAAATTTTAACTACTGTACAGACTCACATGTCACATTTTCAGGCAGAAGTCAGCGCAAACCAGACTGTCACCCACCACCACACAACTCTTTCCGCCCAATAAACCACCACCTGCACGGCTCGCCCTTCGTTCTGCCTGCGCTATGGTTTACCATGCAGGCAATTGTGGTGCCTGGCACCGCCCACCCAGGCGCTAGCCGCCGTCATCGGATACCTCATCTCGAGCAACATGAGCAAAACAGCACACGCGGGCAACGAGCCAACATTCTACTTCCACGACTACGAGACCTTCGGCATCAGCCCCGCCAAGGACAGGCCGTCGCAGTTTGCCGGTATTCGTACCGATGCGGATTTCAACATCATTGGCGAGCCGCTGGTCATCTACTGCAAGCCTCCGGCAGACTACCTGCCGGATCCGGAGGCGTGCCTGATTACCGGTATCACGCCGCAAAAGGCGATGAAGGATGGGCTGTGCGAGGCGGATTTCATTCGCCAGATCCACGAGCAGTTCGCCACGCCGAATACCTGTGTGCTTGGCTACAACAGCATCCGCTTCGATGATGAAGTGACCCGCTACACCCTCTATCGCAACTTCTATGACCCCTATGCCTACAGCTGGCAGAACGGCAACTCCCGCTGGGATATCCTCGACATGCTGCGGGCCTGCTATGCCCTGCGCCCGGAGGGGATCGAGTGGGCGTTTGACGATGAGGGCAAGCCGAGTTTCCGGCTGGAGAAGCTGACGGTCGCCAACGGCGTCGCCCACGCCAATGCTCACGATGCACTCTCGGACGTGCTGGCCACCATCGAGATGGCCAAGCTGGTGAAAAAAGCCCAACCCAAGCTGTTTGGTTATCTCTTTGATCTGCGTAACAAAAACAAGGTGAAGGCGCTGATTGACGTGGTGACCATGAAGCCGCTGGTGCACGTCTCCGGCATGTTCTCCCCCTGGCAGGGTTGTGCAAGCTGGGTCTCGCCACTTGCCTGGCACCCCACCAACCAGAACGCGGTGATCATGGTGGATCTGACCCGTGACCCCACCCCGCTCATTGAACTCTCCAGCGAGGAGATCCGCGAGCGCCTCTATACCAAAAAAGAGGAGCTGGGGGATCTGGCAAGCATTCCGGTCAAACTGGTGCACATCAACAAGTGTCCGGTACTTGCACCGGCCGCCACCCTGACGGCAGAGCGGGCCGACCAGCTGGGCATCGATCGGGAGCAGTGCCGCAAGAGCCTGGATCTGCTGCGCGCCCACCCCGAAGTGCGGGAAAAACTGGTGGAAGTGTTCAATCAGGAGTTTGCGGGCAGCAATGACGGCGATCCCGATACCCAGCTCTACGCAGGATTCTTTGGCCATGGCGACAAGTCCACCATAGATCTGGTGCGTGCCACCCCCGCGGATCTGCTGGGTGAACGGGAGTTCGCCTTTACCGACGCCCGGCTACCGGAGATGCTGTTCCGCTACCGCGCCCGCAACTGGCCACACACCTTGAGCGAAGCAGAGCAGAAGCGCTGGCGCCTGCACTGCAGCGACTACTTCAGCCGCCGTCTGCCGGACTACGTGCCCCGTCTCGAGGCGCTGGCAGAGCAGAACCAGAGTAACGAACGGAACTTTGCGATTCTTAAGAGTCTCTACCACTATCTGGAAGATTTATGAGTTGTGAGTAGTTTCACAATAAATCCTTCCCGCCCGTCCCCTTCTTCAGGTCATAATGACGAAGGGGATTTCCCCAAAAACCAATATCTTGCAACATCCTGAGTGGATGTCTCCCAAGCAAGAGATATCTTTGGCCGAACGGAAGCCATTTGCTGATGCCTCGTCACCACGCACTGCTCGGATTACTGGCCCTGCTGCCGCTGGCAGCCAACGCCGCATACCGGTTCGATGTGCCGGATTATCTTGCTCGCCTGCCCGAGCAGACCTATCGCATCGTAGAACAGAACTTCAATACCCTTTATCAGCAGACTGATTTCACTCCCCTGATCACCAACAGCTACTTCAACGGCTCCCATCTCTACAAGTTTGTCGGGGTACCGCTGGCCATCAGCGCCCAGTCAGGTTTCCAGCTGGAGGTGTTTGGTCAGGTCTATAACCGCGCTTCGCAAGCCTATATGCACCTGAGCGAGGATATGTCCCTCTATCGAGTGATGCGGGTCGATCTGATGGGGAACCCCAATGATCAGCTGGCCATCGGTTTTGGTCTGGGGGTGCCCATCACCCCGTTGCTAACCCTCAAGGCGATCGCCTCCGGCAGTGATATCCCGGGCTATGGCTCTGCCAAATACGCCGTTGGTTTTGAGTGGCGTTACTGAAAAACGTGACTGATAACCGCTAATTGAAACAATTCAGGCTCCGTAATGGAGCCTGAATTGTTTATGGTGAGGCTGTGATCAGGTGTAGTGGATCACCCGCCCCTCGCCCCCTTGCAGGGTCACGGTTGTGCCGACTGCCTGCCCCTGCCAAAAATCAGTTCCCCCTTCCGGCAGCAGAAACTCCTGTGGTTGCCCCTCCCAGTTGAACAGGCAGAGCAAAGTGCCGCCCTCGGGCAGGCTTACTTCGCCGCAGGCAAAGTCCATCGACTCGAAACGGGCAGAGGGTGCCCGGGCGGCGCAGAGCGCCAGCAACTTGCGCAGTTGCGCAGCCTGCTCCTCATCGAGATCTTGCAGCCGATCACCGGCCAGCATCATGCCACCGCTCGCCACCAGTGCAGCCAGATGGAAACTGTATTCAGCTTTACTTGCCTGCTGGCTCGGTAGATCCCGCAGGCAAATGCAGTCCGGATCGAGGGCCCAGAGCTTGTCATTCTGCCAGGCACGGCAGAAGGCTTCACGGGCGATCTGGCGATAGCGGTGGCCATTGCGCTCCACATCGTCACTCACCCGCATGCCGTGCACCAGCCCAAGGCTTGGCCAGATGGGGGCGTTGCAACCGAGCAGGAAAGCACCTTCACCAGCACCACGCAGAATAGCCGCCATACCGCGTCGATAGGCTTCAACCCGGGTGGCGGCCGGATCGTGGAAACGGCCACCGTGGATAGCGCCCCAGAAATTGGCATCGAGCTTGAAGTAGTGGATGCCCCACTGCTCACGCAAAGTACGGAACACCCGCTCAAGGTGCGCCTGCACCTCAGGGTGGGTACCATCCAGCACATACCAGGGAGTACAACGCCAACCGCCATAGGTGACCCGCTCGGAGGGGAGCGGCAGGCCGTCATCCCCCTTCACAAACCAGTCTGGGTGCTCCTGAAACACCTGCGAGCTTGGTTCGGCAATAAAGGGAGCGACCCAGAGGGCGGGCTCGCAGCCAGCCTGTTTGATCTCGGCAGCCAGTGAAGCAACGCCTTGCTCGAACTTGGCCGATGGTGTGAGCCAATCGCCCATTTTGGCCTGATAGCCGTCGTCGATCTGCACATAACGCAGGACCGGGAAACGCTCGGCACGCACCTGCAGGTTCTCGCGAATGTCGGCAGCACTTACCTCGGCGTAGTAGTGATACCAGGAGCACCAGCCGCTCGGGCGCTCACTTACCTTGCCGATCAGCGAGCCATGTTCGACCTCGATCAGCCGTGCCAGCTCGGCCAGCAGATCCTCGCGCTCCGCCCCTTCGAGGCAGATCAGCGCCTCGCTCTGCCAATGCTCACCGGCGGTAAGTTTTCGCCCTTCGCAGTTCATCAGGATCTGCAAGCGACCATCGGGATAGAGGCGAAACTCCCCGCCAAAACGGTGGCAGCTGGCAAAGGCGAGCAGCAGCCACCCCTTGCCATGCTCTACCAGCAACAGGTTGTGAATGGTGTGATAGCCATTGTCATCGGTGATGCGATAGACGCTGGCATCGGGGCAACGGCCGACATGTTGCGGTGATTGCCAGCTACCCATGGTCTGGGCCAGCATCTGGAATCCTTCGCCATAGATGGCGCTCTCCAACGGCAGGCCAAGCTTGCCGTCAAACAGCACCCAGCGCTCGATCGGGGGGGCATCAGAACCGGTGTTGTCGAGTCGCACCCGACACAGGGGCCCTTCCCACTCACGGGTTTGCAGCAGATGGGGTGGCAACGCATTATCGTTCGCCAGCTGGCGAACTCGGGACAAGAGGGATGTCATCACTACTCCTTGTAGTTCGAAAAGGGTTCTATCAGACGATGTTCAACAGATAATCTGCATACAAATCAGCTTCAAATGAACTGATTTCAGTTGTTATTGTTTTAATGCCGCGACCCGGCCTCTCTGGTAAACTGCGATTTTTCTTCCCAGTCGATGAGGTTCACGTGATCGCGCAACGCGCCTTGCTGTACTTTCGTGACTTTATGGTCATCGTCGCCTGCCTGCTGGCAGGCAAATCCGTGGCAGCCATCCTGCCTTTCGCCTTTCCCGGCAGCATCATCGGTATGCTGCTGCTGTTTGTGCTGCTCTCCCTGCAACTGATCAAGCTGCACTGGGTCGAGCTGGGGGCAAGCTTGCTGCTGCGCCACATGGGCGTTTTGTTCGTGCCGGTTGCAGTCGGACTGGTGGCCTGGCTTGAGCCCCTGCGCCAATCCTTCGGCGTCATCATGCTCTGCATCGTGCTCGGGATCGTGCTGATCCTCGCCACCGTCGGTCGGCTCTATCAGAGGATGAACAAATGATCTTATGGCTAGCGATCCCTCTGACCCTGGCGCTCTATTTCGCCACCCGCGCCCTCTATCGCCGCCTGCCTTGGCCCATCATCAACCCTGTGCTGGTGCCGACCGCGGTGATCATCGGCCTGCTCCTCTGGCTCGACCTGCCCCTTGAGCAGTACGAGCGCGGCAGCAGCCCCATCACCATGCTGCTGGAGCCCGCAGTGGTGGCGCTGGCGCTGCCGCTCTATCAGCAGGCGCGCCAGATCCAGGCCAAGCTCAAGCCCATCCTAATCTGTACCCTCGCCTCCGTCTTGATCTCGGTGTGCACAACCCTGCTGATCGGTCATTTTATGGGCACAGATCCGGCGCTGCTCGCCTCCCTTGCCACCAAATCCATCACCACCCCGCTCGCCATGAGCGTCAGCCAGTCCATCGGCGGCATTCCCGCCATCGCGGCCGCCGTGGTGGTGGTGGTGGGGATTGTCGGTGCCCTGATCGGCTATCCACTGCTCAAATTGCTGAAAGTGACCGACCCGGAAGCACAAGGGCTCGCCATGGGGGCCTGTGCCCACGCCATCGGCACTGCGACTTCCGCCGAGAAGGGGATCACCCAAGGGGCCTTTGCATCGCTCGCCATGGTGGTATGCGGGATCCTCACCGCGGCCGTTGCGCCCCTCATTTTTGCCATCTATCACTGGCTCACCTGACCAATGATTAACCACCCCGACGGCTCTGCAGTGCTGTCGGGGTGCGACCTGCCGCACAATTTGCACAAGACAAACGTTTCCATTACCATCCCCCTCCGTTTGCCCATCAGGGCGTGAGCCTGCTCACACATTTACCCGAGCTTGCTCCCTACAATGGCCGCCCAATTGGCCTTTGAGGACACACTATGCATCCCCGTTTTGCCAAGCCATTCGATACCCTCTCTGCCCCGCTCAAAGCAGCCGTGCAGCCCATGCTGGATAGTGCCGACTTCAACGCCCGCTTCACACCGGAGCAAGTCGCCACCCTGAAAGCCGCCACAGGTCTCGATGATCGCGCCCTGCGCCTCGCCCTGTTGCCGCTGGCCGCCGCCTGTTCGGTGGCACCCATCTCCAAGTTTTACGTCGGTGCCATCGCCTGTGGCCTCAGTGGCACCTGGTACTTCGGTGCCAACATGGAGTTTGCGGGACAAGGTCTGTTCCACTCGGTCCACGCCGAGCAGTCCGCCATCTCCAACGCCTGGCTGGGTGGCGAGACCGGGATATCTGAAATCACCGTCAACTACACCCCTTGCGGCCACTGCCGTCAGTTCATGAACGAGCTGAGCACCGCCAAGATCCTGAAAGTCTCTCTGCCCGATGACCTGAGCGCCCTGCAATCCTTCCTGCCCCACTCGTTTGGCCCGGCGGATCTCGACATCACTGATGCGCTGATGAGCCCGCAGGATCACGCAGAGCTTCAGCTTCAAAGCGAAGACTCGCTGTGGCAAGCCGCGCTGGCAGCTGCCCGTCAAAGCTACGCCCCCTACAGTCAGGGCTATGCCGCGGTGGCGCTGCAGTTTGCCGATGGTCGCATCTTCTCGGGTCGCTACGCCGAGAACGCCGCCTTCAACCCCAGCCTGCCGCCGATGCAGATGGCCTGCGCCCATGCGGTGCTTAATGGCGAAGATCTCGCCACCATCCGCCGCGCCGTGCTGCTGGAGAACAAAAACGGCCAGATCAGCCAGCGTGACTCCACCCAGTCCACCCTCAAGGCACTGGGCTCCGTCGAGCTGGAGTATCAGGCGGTCTGATCCCCGGCTTTGCTTCGATAAATGAAAGCCCCCGCACCAAGGTGCGGGGGCTTTTTTACTTGGCCGTTTAACCGGGAGCAGCCGGTGATCCTCACGGCTTGGCTGGGTTGATCACCCAGTCTGACCGGTTGCTGATCAGACAGGTTTTAGCCGCGCCGTGAAGTGGCGCAGCAGCGGTGGCTCGTAGTCAAAGGTGAGCCCGCGAATGTCGCTGGCCCGCGCTTTCACCGCGATCAGGCAGTCGGCCACATAGTCCATGTGATCCC
>NZ_JBFODN010000179.1:0-3106 GCF_040908345.1 Aeromonas sp. R3-1 | reverse complement strand
TCAAGCTCTTCGATGATCTCCATAGCCCGGATTTTGGGGGCGCCGGTGATGGAGCCACCCGGGAAACAGGCCCGCAGCAGATCGACCCCTTGCCAGCGTGCATCCAGCTCACCATGGATGGTGGAGACCAGATGATGTACCGCCGGAAACGACTCCACCGCAAACAGATGAGGCACGCTGACCGAGCCTGGCCGGCTGACCCGACCTATATCGTTGCGCAGCAGATCAACGATCATCAGATTCTCTGATCTGTCCTTGTCCGCCTGCGCCAGCTCCCGCGCGACTTGCCGATCGATGGCCGGATCAGGGTGGCGCGGACGAGTACCCTTGATGGGTTTGGTTTCGATATGACGTCCATCAAGCAGCAGGAACCGCTCGGGAGAGAGGCTCAGCAGCGCACTGTCCGGCAGGCGGATAAAGGCTGAGAAGGGGGCCTTGTTGGCGGTTGCCAGCAGGCAATAGGCCTGCCACTCATCCCCCTGATAGGGGGCGCTGAAACGCTGGGTCAGGTTGATCTGGTAGCAATCCCCCGCGGCAAGGTATTCCTGAATGCGGGCAAACTTTTCGCCATACTCGGCGCGGCTCATATTGCTCTGCCACGACCCCTGCAAGGCAAAAGCGGGGGCCGGTTTGGCCTGCTGCTGTTCAAGCCAGGCCAGCCGGTTGGCAAGTCCCGCTTCATCCCCCCAGTGCACCAGTTGCCAGTCGCCGGTTGCCACATTGCGCAGCAGCGCCCAGTCGTAGATACCCACCGCCATGTCTGGCACCGCGATATCGGCGGCGGCCTGCACTGGCAGTCGCTCGAAGCGGCGGCCGAGATCATAGCCAAAGAGACCGAGGGCGCCGCCAATAAAGGGTAGGTGAGTGGCACACAGATCCAGCTCCCCCAGCAGCTGTTGCTGGGTATGGGCCAGCAGGGCGAGGGGATCTTCGTGGTGTTTGCTGATATTCGCCCCGACACGCAGAGTGGTCACTTCGCCGCGGGTTTCGAGGGTCGCCAGCGGATCGGCGCTGATGATATCAAAGCCGTTATCGGCACCGAGTGGCCCCGCCGACTCCAGCAACATGGCCCACGGCTGATGTTGCAGGCGGGCAAAAAGCTGATGGAGTTCAGCACTATGGTCTAGATGATGGATATGAAGTGTTGGCGTCATTTTATGTTACACAGGCAACAGTTTGGTTCCCGAACCCTAGTCGGTGCTGGTGGGCAAGCGTATCATAGGTGTCGGTGACTTAAGAAAAAACTGCCGTGTCGTTCGTTTTTTGCTGGTTGATAGTTTTTAGCCAGCACGTCAGCACGGCCCATCATATGGAAGCCCTTGCCCTGCTCTGTGGCAGAGACAAGGACCAGTGAGGATGATATGAGCATTATAAAAAAACAGGATTTCATCGATTCTATCGCAGATGCCCTCCAGTACATCTCCTATTACCACCCGTTGGATTTTGTTCAGGCTGCCAAAGCGGCGTATGACCGTGAGGCCAACCCGGCCGCCAAAGATGCGCTGGCCCAGATCCTGATCAACTCCCGCATGTCCGCCGAAGGTCATCGTCCGCTCTGCCAGGACACCGGCATCGTGACCTGTTTCGTCAAAATTGGCATGCAGGTCCAGTGGGACAGCGACATGACAGTGCAGGAGATGGTGGACGAAGGGACCCGTCGTGCCTACACCAATCCTGACAACCCGCTGCGCGCCTCCGTGCTGGCCGATCCGGCTGGCAGTCGCAAGAATACCAAAGACAACGCCCCTGCCGTGGTCCATATCGACATGATCCCCGGCAACAAGGTGGAAGTGAGCATCGCGGCCAAAGGCGGCGGCTCCGAGAACAAATCCAAGATGGTGATGCTCAACCCCTCTGACGATATCGTCGAGTGGGTGCTGAAAACCGTGCCGACCATGGGCGCAGGCTGGTGCCCACCCGGCATGCTGGGCATCGGCATCGGCGGTACCGCCGAGAAAGCTGCGGTACTGGCCAAAGAGGCCCTGATGGAGCACATCGACATTCAGGAGCTGATCGCCCGTGGCCCGCAAACCACTGAAGAGAAGCTGCGGGTCGAGCTCTACGACAAGGTCAACAAGCTGGGGATCGGTGCCCAGGGGTTGGGCGGCCTCACTACCGTGCTGGATGTGAAGGTGAAATCTGCGCCGACTCACGCCGCCTCCAAGCCGGTGGTGATGATCCCCAACTGCGCCGCGACCCGCCACGTTCACTTCGAGCTGGATGGTTCAGGCCCTGCCGAACTGACTCCGCCGAAACTGAGTGATTGGCCGGAGATCACCCGTGAAGCGGGTGGCAACGTGCGCCGCGTCAACGTCGATGGCATCACCAAGGCCGAGCTGGCCAGCTGGAAGAGCGGTGATACCGTGCTGCTCTCCGGCAAGATCCTCACCGGTCGCGACGCCGCCCACAAGCGTATCGCCGACATGCTGAAAAATGGCGAAGGGCTGCCTGAAGGGGTCGATTTCACCAACCGCTTCATCTATTACGTTGGCCCGGTTGATGCGGTGCGCGACGAAGTGGTTGGCCCGGCTGGCCCCACCACCTCCACCCGGATGGACAAGTTCACCGACATGATGCTGGGTGAAACCGGCCTGATCGGCATGATCGGCAAATCCGAACGCGGCCCGAAAACCGTCGAGAGCATTAAGCAGCACAAGGCCGTCTATCTGATGGCGGTGGGCGGCGCCGCCTATCTGGTTGCCAAGGCTATCAAGAAGGCGCGCGTGGTGGCCTTTGCCGATCTCGGTATGGAAGCGATCTACGAGTTTGAAGTGGAAGATATGCCGGTGACTGTTGCGGTCGACTCCGAAGGCAACAATATCCACGAAACCGGCCCGGCCTACTGGTCTGCCAAGATTGCAGAGCTGGATGGCAAACTCTCCTCCTGAGTGACCGTTTCCGCTGCCGGTTAACGGCATCGGCTATGTAAACAAGGCGCGTCCATCCGGATGCGCCTTTTTGCTTTGGCTGGCTTGTTATGGGCTCAGGTTGGCCGTTTGCGGCAAGCGGGTATAAAAAAGGCTCTGTCCCAATTACGTGTTGAAAGGCTAATCTTGAAGTAGGCCATCACCTTGAGGTCTACCATCATGGATACCCCAGCCTTTCA
>NZ_JBFODN010000178.1:0-8282 GCF_040908345.1 Aeromonas sp. R3-1 | reverse complement strand
GCCCGCACCCAGTTCGTGCGCACCCACAAGCTCACCCGCTACGGCTTGGGGCTGGCCCTGCTGGCGCTGCTCGCCTATCTGGTCGGGATCTGAATCATGCCCGCCAGCACAGCAATTTTTTCCGATTTCATCATTTGTGAATGCTCATTCCCGAACATTAAAGTGAGAACTGCATGACCATCGCCATTTCGGATCGCATCGGCTGCGACTACATCCAGCAGGTGCGAGCACAACTGCCCCACGCCATCGTCGACGAGGAGTGGCAAACCGCCGATCAGGCCACCATTACCGTCAAGCCCACCAGTCTGGTCGAGACCGCCAGCCTGATCTTCCATCAGCTGGGGGGCTGGCTTCCGCTCTCCTTTGCCAATGACGAGCGCAGCCTCAACGGCCACTTCGCCGTCTACCACGTCTTCTCCATGGAGGGCGACACCAAATGCTGGATCACCGTCAAGGTGCTGGTGGATGCCGATACCCAGGAGTACCCCTCCATCACCCCGACCATTCCGGCGGCGGTATGGGGCGAGCGGGAGATCCGCGACATGTACGGCCTGCGCGCCATCGGCCTGCCGGACGAACGCCGTCTGGTACTGCCGGACGACTGGCCCGAGGATATCCACCCCCTGCGCAAGGACGCCATGGATTACCGCCAGCGCCCGATGCCCACCACCGACACCGAGACCTACCCCTTCGTCAACGAGCTCGGCAGTGATGCCAACCGCATCGTGCCGGTCGGCCCGCTGCACATCACCTCGGACGAGCCGGGCCACTTTCGTCTGTTCGTCGATGGGGAAGACATCATCGATGCCGACTACCGCCTCTTCTATGTCCATCGCGGCATGGAGAAGCTGGCGGAGACCCGCATGGGCTACAACGAAGTGGCGTTTCTGACCGACCGGGTCTGCGGCATCTGCGGCTTTACCCACAGCGTCGCCTACACCACCTCGGTGGAGAATGCCATGGGCATTGCGGTGCCGGAGCGGGCCAAGATGATCCGCGCCGTGCTGCTGGAGGTGGAGCGCCTGCACAGCCATATCCTCAACATCGGCCTGTCGAGCCACTTCACCGGTTTCGACACCGGCTTCATGCAGTTCTTCCGGGTGCGGGAGAAGTCCATGACCCTGGCCGAGCTGCTGACCGGCGCCCGCAAGACCTACGGCCTCAACCTGATTGGCGGGGTACGCCGCGACATCTTCAAGGAAGATCGCATCAAGGGTGCCCAGCTGGTGCGGGAGCTGCGTGATGAGCTCAAACCCCTGGTGGCCATGCTGCTGGATACCGCCAACATCTCCTCCCGCCTCATCGGTATCGGCAAGCTCGACCCGCAGATTGCCCGCGATTTCAGCTGCGTCGGCCCCATGGTGCGGGCGAGCGGCTTCAAGCGTGACGTGCGCCGGGTCCACGACTTTGCCGGCTACCGCGAGCTGCCGATGGTGATCCAGACCAAGGCGGGTTGCGACGTGCAGTCCCGGGTGCTGGTGCGCATCCACGAGCTCTACGACTCCCTCGACATGATTGAGTTCGGCCTTGAGCACCTGCCGGAGGGGCCGCTTCTGACCGAAGGGTTCACCTACCAGCCGGGCAAGTTTGCGCTGGGCTTTACCGAAGCGCCCCGCGGCGAGAACGTCCACTGGAGCATGACGGGAGACAACCAGAAGCTGTTCCGCTGGCGCTGCCGCGCCGCCACCTACGCCAACTGGCCTGCTCTGCGCTACATGCTGCGCGGCAATACAGTGGCGGATGCACCGCTCATCATCGGCAGTCTGGATCCCTGCTACTCCTGTACCGATCGGGTCACTCTGGTCGACCCCAAGAAGGGCAAATCCACCGTGGTCTCCTACAAGGAGATCGAGCGCTACGGCATCGATCGTAAAAACTCTCCGCTGAAATAAGGGGTCATCATGATCAAGCTGTTCAAGACCATCCTCAAGGCTGGCACCCCGACCGCCAAGTACCCCTTCGCCCCTATTGATGTGAACCGGGATTTTCGCGGCAAACCGAAATATCAGGCGGATCAGTGCATCGCCTGCGCCGCCTGCACCAAGGCCTGCCCGGCCAATGCGCTGGTGATAGAAGTGGACATGGAGACCGGCGAACGGCGCTGGGAGATCTCCATGGCGCGCTGCATCTTCTGCGGCCGCTGCGAGGAGGTCTGCCCGACCCGCGCCATCGCCCTCTCACCCGAGTTCGAACTGGCGGTGACCAACAAGGCCGACCTTTATGAGGAGGCCCGCTTCGCGCTGGCCCCCTGCACCCTGTGCGGCACCTACTTTACCCCGAGCAAGCTGGTGGCGCTGGTAGAGGACACCCTCAAGCAGGCGGGCACACCGCTCGCGACCCCGGAAAGGCTGCACCACTGCCCCGACTGCAAACGAAAACAGAGCATGCTGAGCCAGCCTGACTCGGCCCTGATCACACCGATAGCCACACCGATGGCCGCACAAAAGGAGTGGATGTGATGAGCAAGATCAAAGGCATAGAACCGGTTGTCGGCCATGCCCATACCCGCGCCGTGCCGCTGGCACAGGATCCCGAGATCACCAAACTCAAGAAGACCCTGCTCAAAGACATTCGCCGCTCGGCCTATGTCTACCGGGTCGATTGCGGCGGCTGCAACGCCTGCGAGATCGAGATCTTCGCCACCATCACCCCGCTGTTTGATGCCGAGCGTTTCGGCATCAAGGTGGTCGCCTCCCCCCGTCACGCCGACATCCTGCTCTTTACCGGCGCTGTGACCCGGGCGATGCGGGTGCCAGCCCTGCGCGCCTACGAGGCAGCGCCCGATCCCAAGATCTGCATCGCCTACGGCGCCTGCGGCTGTGACGGCGGCATCTTCCACGACCTCTACTGCGTCTGGGGCGGCACCGACAAGATCGTGCCGGTGGATGTCTATATCCCCGGCTGCCCTCCGACACCGGCGGCTACCATCTACGGCTTTGCGGTGGCGCTCGGTCTGCTTGAGCAGAAACTCAAAGCCACCAGCCACGAGGTGCAACCGGGTGAACGGGTCGAACTGCGCCACACCGGCATCCCCAACGAAATCCGGGTGATGATCGAACGCGAAGCGCGCCGCATGGCCGGTTATCGTCAGGGGCGGATCATCGCCGACGAGTTTATGGCCCTGCTCGAAGGGGCGACCCAGCAGGATGTGGATCTGCGCATCCAGAGCTACCTCGATCAGCACGACGATCCGCGCCTCTCGGAGATCGTCAACAACCTCGCAAACGCCTGCCTCAACCGGGCAGCCGGCAAGGGAGAGGCAGTGCATGGCTGACGAGGTTTTCTTCTATCGCCTCTCGCGCAAGTTCGTCGACGAGCAGTTCGACGTGCCGGAAGAGGCCAAAGAGGTGATGTACTACAGCCTCGCCATCGGCCACCACCTCGGCATCGTCGATTGCCTGCGAGCAGACCTGGTCTGCTCGCTGATCGGTTATCGCGACTGGGTGGCCAAGCTGCCAGAGGGGAGCGAAGCGCGCCGCAAGATGGAGGGGTTTCTCACCTTTGGCGAGATCACCATCTATCGCGAGCACTGCCATATGCTGGCCTGCGCCTTCGACCGACTGCGCAAAGCCGAAGGCGTGCTCGATGAGCAGGAGCTGGGCTGGACCAACACCTTTATGGAACAGCTCACCGCCCTCTTTAACGACCCCCATATGTACCTGATGGTAAGGAGCCGCTGATGGGCTGCAATCTCGTGTTGACCGTGGGCAATGCCATGATGGGGGACGACGGTGCCGGCCCCTATCTTGCCGACAAACTGCAAGCAGCCCCCCTGTCCGGCTGGATCCATATCGACGGCGGCATCGCGCCGGAAAATGTGGTCTACAAGGTGCGGGAGCTGCAACCGGAGCGGGTGGTGCTGGTGGATGCCGCCGAGATCGGCGAGAAGGCGGGAACCCTGCAGGTGATCCCCCCCGAGACCATCGCCGAGATGTTTATCTTCTCGACCCACAATATGCCACTCAATTTCCTGATCGACGAGCTCAAGACCTTTGTCCCCGAGGTGATCTTTGTCGGGGTACAACCGGCCATCGTGGCGTTCTCCTTCCCGATGACCGAGATGGTGAGCGAGGCGATGGATTATCTTTATCAGCATCTTGATGCCGCCAGTGACACCAGTCTGTTAATAGATAAACTGGATCAGTGGAATATTGCCAACGCCAACCGGTGATTATTTATCGAGTTGTTAACGACCGTTATTGACCAACGGTTCCGGCAATGTGATCGAGGCCCGATGTTAAATTAAAAACATCGGGCTAATTGTGCTGAACTTGATATAAAACAAGGTTGTTTGATTTTTTCAAAAAATCGCTAACTCTCGATTTTTTATGACAAAAAAAGCGTTGCCAGTCACAGAAATTTGCCACAAAATGGCGACCGTTACGGAAGTTGATGGGGTCTGGTGGCCTCCTCGGTCTTCAAAACCGATGTGAGCCGAGAAGGCTTTGGCAGGTTCGATTCCTGCCTCTTCCGCCAAACTTATCTATTGAACAAATACTCTCTCGCTGAATTTTTCGGCCTGGATGTTATTTCCATTGTTTGTTCAACATGTTTGAAGTAATACCTTAAAAAAAGGTGCTTGCCGCTTGCCAATATAATCCGAACTCAGGTTATCTCGCTGGCCAAAAATTAATTTATCAGCATCGATGCAGCATTAATTTATACCCGCTCATTAATGCACCCAGTTTGCAGTCATCCGCAAATCGCCAGCAGTGCCATAACCCGTCAGCTCGGCCTCTCTATCGGCAAACCGGTGCGCATCCCGAACCCACGCACAGCACTGGTAATCCCATGCCGAACTCGTCTCACGCGCCAGCCATCCTCCACCGCCAGCCCGCATCAGGTACGGCTGCCGACGATTCACAGCCAGATTCTCAGCAACAGCCCGGCCAGCAACAAACCCGCCGTCTGCCGCAAGTGGAACAGCTGCTGCAGCAACCTTTTCTCGCCGGGTTTATCGAGGCGCTGAGCCGCCCGTTGGTGACTCAGGCGGTGCGCGATACCCTGAGCGAGCTGCGCCAGAACGAAGATTTTCGCCAGCATGGGGTCGCCCCCGAGCAGATCGAGGTGCTGATTGCCAAACGCTGCCAACAGCAGTTGCGCCAGCGCCAGACCCGGGTGATCAACGCCACCGGCACCCTGGTGCATACCAATCTGGGGCGTTCGCCGTTAAGTGCCGATCTGTGGGACGAGGTGCGTGACCTCAACACCGGCTACAACAATCTGGAGCTGGATCTCGCCACCGGCAAACGCGGCGGGCGCAAGGGGCTGATCGCCCCCCTGCTCCGTTGCCTCACCCAGGCCGAGGATTCGCTGGTGGTCAACAACAATGCAGCTTCCCTCTTCCTGCTGCTGCAGGAGGTAGCAAAGGGGCGCGAGGTGATCGTCTCCCGCGGCGAACAGATCCAGATTGGCGGCGGCTTTCGCATTCCCGACATTCTGGCCCTCTCCGGCGCCAAACTGGTGGAGGTGGGCACCACCAATATCACCACCGCCAAAGATTACCTCGATGCCATCACCGATCAGACCGCGCTGGTGCTGATGGTGCACAGATCCAATTTCGCCATTCGCGGCTTTACCGAATCCCCCGATATCGGCGAGGTGGCCCGCGCCCTGCCCGAACATGTAGTGCTGGCGGTGGATCAGGGCTCCGGCTTGACCAGCGAAGAGTTTGCGCCGGATGAAACCTCGGTGCGCCAGTACATCAAGGCGGGGGCGGATCTGGTCTGCTACTCAGGCGACAAGCTCTTGGGGGGGCCGCAATCGGGCATCATCAGTGGCCGCAGCGACCTTATCAAGCGGCTGGAAAAACACCCCATGATGCGCACCTTCCGCCCGAGCCGCATCGTCTACTCCCTGCTCGAACGCCTGCTCATTCACAAGCTCAACAAGTCCCCAATCGGTGAAGGGATTGCCCAGCGCACCTTGAGCAACCCGGCCGCCATGGAGGCGAGAGCCTCCCGGCTGATGGCCGCCCTGCCCGGTTGCTTTGTGCCGGTCCCCGCCCAGCTGGTGGTGGGCGGCGGCACATTGCCGGACGAGTTCTACCCGGCCCCTGCGCTCGAATGCACCGACCCGCGTCCGGCCCAACAGCTGCTCGATGATTTGCGCGAACTGCCGGTGCCGGTCATCGCCACCGTGCGCCAGCAGAGAGTGCTGCTCAATATGGCCACCCTGCTGCCAACCGAGATGGAACTGCTGATCGCCCAACTCAGGGAGTTGCTGCTCCCCGCCCCGTTCAATGCAACAAATGCGACCGAGGAGTCCTGACCCCATGACCCCCTATCGCGCCGTTATCGGCCTTGCCGGCCACGTGGATCACGGCAAGACCCTGCTGATCAAGGCCCTCACCGGCATCACCACCGCCCGTGCCCACGAGCAGGCCATCGGCATGACTCAGGATCTCGGCTTTGCCCACTTCGACGACGGTCAGGGCAACACCATAGGCGTCATCGACGTGCCCGGCCACGAGCGCTATATCCGCAATATGGTGGCGGGGCTCTGGAGTCTGGATCTGGTGCTGCTGGTCATCGCCGCCGACGAGGGGTGGATGCCGATGACCGGCGATCACCTGCGCCTGCTCAAAGCGATGGGGGTACCACGCCTCTTGGTCTGCATCAACAAGTGCGATCTGGTCTCCCCCGACGAGCTTTTACTGCTTGAAGAGAGCCTGCTGGAGCGGGTAATGGACGAGAGCGGCATGGTGCCCGATATCGTCAGCGTCAGCGCCAAAACCGGTGAGAATATGGCGGCCCTGCACACTGCCATCGTGCGCCAGCTTGCCGAACTGCCAGCCTCACACGCTGCCCGCGAGCAGAGCGCCCCGCGACTGTATGTGGACAGAGTCTTTACCGCCAACGGCACCGGCACCGTGCTTACCGGCACCTTGCAGCAGGGCCGCCTCAAGGTGGGGGACAAGCTGCGCCTCTACCCCGCCGATCGGGAGGTGCAGGTGCGCTCCCTGCAGGCCTATCACCAGAGCGTCGACGAGATTGGCGCCGTCTGCCGGGTGGCGGTAGGCCTTAAAAAAGTGCCTCACAAGAAGGTGGCACGTGGTCACTGTCTTACCAGCACTGTCGGCCAGTGCGAGGCGGCAACCCACCTTATCGTGCGACTCAACGCCGAGAGCCTGAGCGGAAAGGCTCTACGCACGCAGGAAGTGGAAGTAGCCCTCGGCAGCTGGCATGGCCGCGCCCGTTGTGTGCCGATAAAAGAGGCACCTATAAAAGGGCTGCCCATCAAGGATACCCGGCTGGCGCGGCTGATCTTTACCAGCCCCATCCCCTGCTTCTTCGGCCAGCCGCTCGCCATCATTCGCCACGGCAGCAGCGAACTGCTGCACGGCGCCCGCATCGTCTGGTGCGGCGACATCCATCCCGCCAGACGCAAGGCGCTGCACACCCTGCTGGGCGAGCTGCCAGATGAGCTCGAACACTACAACCCGGCCACCCTGCAGCTGGGGCTCAATGGCTATGTGCTGGCCAGCCGCTTTGACCAGCGGCCAGAGCAGGTTACCCCCCTCGGTGACTGGCTGCTGGATAGCTGCTGGCTGGCCCAGAGCCGCGATCAGCTGCTGGCCACGCTGGCCAGCGAACCGCTGAGTGCCGCCGAGCTGGCGACCCGCTTTGGTATCGCCCTGCCGGTCACTCAGGCCCTGCTCCAGCAGCTCAAGAGCGAGCAGCTCATTCGCCTGCACCATGACAAGTGGCAGCAAGGCAGCGGCGAGTCGGAAGATGATCTGGGGGAAGAGGCGCAGCTGGTGCTCAAAGTGGTGCGAGATCAAGGCAAGGAGGGTTACGAGCCCGGTAAACTGGGCCCCGGCGGCGTTGAGCTGGATCCCTTTATCACCCGCAAGCTGCCCGCGGCCCTGCAGCAGGGCCTGCTACAAAAAGGCGCGTTGCAAAAGCAGCTGCGCAATCTGGCACGACTCAAGTATCTGGTGCAGCTCGATGGCCCCATCTACTACGACGCCGAGCTTTACAACCAGATGGTTGCCGCCGTGCTGGCGGGCCAGCAGGTGGGAGATCTGATCGACATGGCATCCCTCAAGGAGATCACCGGTTTGTCGCGCAAATACGCCATTCCGTTCTGCCTGCGCATGGAGATGGATGGCTGGGTGCGGCGCGAGGAGAACGAGCGCCGGGTGCTGCGCTTGCCGCAGACTCAAGATGAGATGGAGCCGGTATGAGCGCCACCATCGCCCCCTCTGGCTCTGCCAATCCGGTGGCCAACCGGCTGCGCCGCGAATTTCATATCGACGGCATCGTACAGGGGGTCGGCTT
>NZ_JBFODN010000177.1:0-8967 GCF_040908345.1 Aeromonas sp. R3-1 | reverse complement strand
ATACCGCACCGCCGCTGGTTGGGTAGCAGCTGACTTGGCAACAAATAGACCAACCCACCCAGCGCAATCACTGGCAACAGCAGCAGCGGCCAGATCCGGCGGCGCAGGATATAGCGCAGCAGACCGGCGTGGCTGTCGCCGGGGGCCAGGGTGTCGTCAAAGTCGGCCAGGATCCAGCGCGGTGCACGTCCGTCAAGATCACGCGCTTTCGCTGAATGGATAATGGTGTCAGGCTCTCGGCGCATAAACATCAGGGCGCAAGGGCTGCGATGGCTGCAGTGAGCTCGGGAGTGACAAATTCACTCCCCACATCGGGCGGGCAGACAAAGTCGAACGGCTCGCCCGCCAGCGTAAAACTCAGTCGCCAGGCGTGCAGATAGCCGCGATCGGCTGGCGTACCGCCATAGCGCTCATCCCCGAGAATGGGGGCGCCGATACTTTTGAGGGCAACCCGGATCTGGTGGGTTTTGCCGGTCTGGGGCTTGATGCGATAGAGCCGCAGCCCCTCGCGCACCGACACCGAATCAAACCAGCTGATGGCAGGATTATCCAGCGTGCGCGCCAGCATCCAGCTACCGCCGCGTCCCTTTTGCATATCCCCCTTCACCCAGCCCTGCTTCTTCTTGGGTTTGCGATCGGAGAGCGCCAGATACTGTTTGTTCACCTCACGGGCCGCAAAGGCCATACTCAGCTCGCGATTCGCCTCTGTGGTGCGAGCCAGCAGCACCAGCCCGGAGGTCATCTTGTCGAGCCGGTGTACCGGATAGAGGGTGAGCCCGGTATCGGCCTTCACGCGATTGACCAGCCCCGGATTGACCGACTCCCCGTCGCCCTTCTCGTCGTGCATGCCGATGCCGGGCTGCTTGTCGATAACCAGGAAAGCGGGATGCTCAAACAATATCCGGTACATAAAACCTCGGGAACTGGGGGATAAGGCACGCAGCCAACGGCTGGCGGCGCTCGGGAGTGCTGCATTCTCCCTGCTCGTCCGCCATTTGGCAAACCGGGCGGGCAGAGGATAAAGATAAAAAATGGCCCCGCCTGCAACAGGCGGAGCCATTTTCGCTCATCTTGGCAGCTCAACCCTTACACATTGCGCGGACGCAGATGAGCGTGCCAGCGCGCTTCCCACTTCTTGAACAGCCAGACGATGACAAAGGTGAGCAGCATATAGAGCAGCCCTGCGGTCAAAAAGGCCTCGAACGGACTGTAGTAGCGGGAGTTGATGATCCGCGCCGCGCCGGTCAGATCGACGATGGTGATGATGCCCGCCACCGCCGAGCCTTGCAGCATGAAGATCACCTCGTTGCTGTAAGCCGGCAGTGCCCGACGAAACGAGTTGGGTAAAATGATCCGGGTCAGGGTCTGCCAGCGGGTCATGCCAAAGGCGTTGGCTGCCTCAATCTGGCCGCGCGGCATATTGTGTACCGCCCCGCGCACGATCTCGGCGGTATAGGCGGCGGTATTGAGGGTGAAAGCCAGCAGCGCACAGAACCAGGCTTCGGAGAAGAGCGACCAGGCGGCACTGTTCTTCAGCCACTCCCACTGGGCGGCGCCGTAGTAGATGATAAAGAGCTGCACCAGCAGCGGGGTGCCGCGAAAGAAGTAGATATAGGCCCAGATTGGCCCCTTGATCAGCCAGTTGCGGCTATTGCGCAGGATGCCCATGGGCACCGCCAGCATCAACCCAAGGATCAGAGAGAGGGCCACCAGCCAGACGGTGGTATAGAGCCCCTCCCAGTAGGTGGGCCACTCTTTGAGAATGATTGAGAAATCCATGGCTTACCTCGTCTTGATGGCGTAATGACGCTCGGCCCACTTGAGCGCCGAGGTGGAGACTGCGGTGAAGATCAGGAAGATCAACGCCACCGCCATATAGAAGGTGAAGGGTTGCTGGGTCGAGCCCGCCGCCAACGAGGCTTTGCGCACCATGTCATCGAGGCCGATGATGGAAACCAGCGCGGTGGTTTTCAGCAGCACCAGCCAGTTGTTGCCAAACCCCGGCAGAGCGTGGCGCATCATCTGGGGAAAGAGGATCCGCACAAACACCTGGGTTGCCCGCATGCCAAAGGCCCGTGCGGCCTCCAGCTCGCCTTTGTCCACCGCCAGAATGGCGCCGCGAAAGGTCTCGGTCATGTAGGCGCCGAAGATAAAACCGATGGTCGCGACACCGGCCACAAAGGGGCTGATGTCGATATAGTCCGGGAGCAGGGAGACCCACTCCTGATTGGGATTACTCTCCAGTAACCAGCTGTTGTAAGTCTCGTTGACCCAGGTGCAGATGCCGTTGATCAGCACCTGGCCGCCAAAGAAGAGAAGCATCATCAGCACCAGATCGGGGATACCGCGAATAATGGTGGTGTAGCCGGTGGCGATGGCCCGGGCCCACTTGTAGGGAGAGAGTTTGGCCAGCGCCCCCAGCATCCCCAGCAGCAACGCCAGCAGCAGGGAGGCCAGCGCCACTTCCAGGGTGACCCAGGCGCCCTCCAGCAGCGAGGCTTCGTATCCTTTCAAATCAAACATATGCAGCTCCATCGCCACTGAATCTTCACGCACCTGCTAACCAGAAGGCTCCATAGCAGTCCGAATGAAATATGTGCAGCTCCATTGCAATCAATGCGGGCCCGTAAACTCCCTCAGGGAGGTGACGGGCCCGATGACTACTGACGGGATCAACCTGTCGTTACTTGCCGTAGACGTCTTTGGACTTACTCGCCGTAAACGTCTCTTTGTTTTACTCTCCGTAAACGTCGAACTCGAAGTACTTGTCGTTGATTTCCTTGTACTTGCCGTTGGCACGCAGCGCCAGAATGGCGGCGTTGAATTTCTCTTTCAGATCCTTGTCAGCCTTGCGCACCGCAATACCGGCACCCTCGCCAAACCACTTGGGATCGGTCAGTTTCGGGCCGACGAATTCGAAGGCATCACCCCCCTCTTTCTTCAACAGACCGTCGGTGATGGCGGCAGAGTCGGCCAGCACATAGTCCACACGACCGGATTTCAGATCGAGATAGGCTTCATCGGCGGTGCCGTAACGCTTGATGGTGGCATTGGGGAAGTTGTCGGTAATAAAGGTATCCATGGAGGTTGCACGCTGCACCGCGACGGACTTGCCTTCCATAAAGGCTTTGTCGAGCTGCACGTCAGTGCCCTTCTTGGCGGCGAAGCGGGCCGGAATGTGCTGGTACTTCTGGGTGAAGTCCACTTTCTTCTTGCGCTCTTCTGTGATGTCCATGGTGGCGATGATGGCGTCAAACTTGCGTGACAGCAGCGCCGGAATGATGCCGTCCCAGTCCTGCTTGACCAGGGTGCACTTCACTTTCATCTCTTCGCACAGGGCGTTGGCGATGTCGATATCAAAACCTTTCACCTCGCCACTGGGCTCGGTCCAGGAGAAGGGGGGATAGGCACCCTCAACCCCGATCCGAACCTCTTTCCACTCCTTGGCCATCAGGCTACCGGACGCGAGGGCAGTAACTACGGCTGTCGCCAGCATCAGCTTGTTCATGTATCTCTCCTTGATAAAACAGTTGATTGGGTAACCAGGCATCCCGCCATCAGTAGATGGAGGAGATGAATTGCTTGAACCGCTCGGATTTGGGATGGGCGAAAATCTCCTTGGGGTTGCCCTCCTCTTCCACCCGCCCCTGATGCAGAAACATCACCTTGTTCGATACATCCCGGGCAAACGACATCTCGTGGGTCACCACCAACATGGTGCGCCCCTCTTCGGCCAGCTCGCGCATCAGGCCGAGCACCTCCCCCACTAGCTCGGGATCCAGCGCCGAGGTGGGTTCGTCAAACAGCATCACCTCGGGCTCTACCGCCAGCGCACGGGCAATGGCGGCCCGCTGCTGCTGACCACCGGAGAGGTGGCCGGGATAGTAGTCACGCCGCTCCCAGAGTCCAACCCGGTTGAGCAGTTGCTCTGCCTTGGCCAGTGCTTCGGCGCGAGGTACCTTGAGCACCTGGATTGGCACTTCGATGATGTTCTGCATGATGGTCATGTGTGACCAGAGATTGAAACTTTGAAACACCATGGCCAGTCGGCTGCGGATCCGCTCAACCTGACGCATATCCTCGGGCAACCGCTCGCCGGCGCGGCTGGTTTTCATCCGGATCAACTCGCCATGGAGCGAGACGGTGCCGGATGAGGGGGTTTCGAGCAGATTGATACAGCGAAGAAAGGTCGACTTCCCCGAGCCGGAGGAGCCGATAAGGGAGATCACATCCCCCTTGTGGGCGGTCATGTCGATGCCCTTGAGCACTTCGTGGGTGCCAAAATATTTGTGCAGATCACGTACTTCCAGTGCGGCAACGTCGCTCATCCATTACAACCTTGTCTGTCCCTAGACGCCGCAGGGGGCGTGACTCAACCATCGTCCATTTAACAAAAAGTTAACCGATGGCAACCTTCAGCGAAAATATCACCCGGATAGTGAAAAAACAATACAGAACGAGGGTCTTCAGGGGATTCGCTCTATTTTTATTCGCCCTTTGCGTATTTTTCAGCACTTTGTTTGCATAAACAGCCGTTTCAATGGCTATTCCGATAACGCCTTTTTATACCCCAATCATATCAGTGGCAAGAGAAAAGCGTGATGTGTGCCAAACCGGCACCAAAATGGCTTTATGCACCCCCTTGCCGAGCGAAATATCGGCCCCCCGATTGGATCAACTTGATTTCATTGGTGCACTCGGGCTCGCACAGAACCTTATCAAACAGAGAGGTTGTGGCAAAAAAGTAACAATCTGCCCCCAAAAGGGCTGTTTTCGGCCATGAAAGCGATAGATATGTGACACAGAGCCAATAAGTAATGATAAGGTGGTGTTTTTATCAGTTTTTGTGATCGAGGCCTCGATGCTGCTCAATGTGTTGCTGATCCTGTTGCCACTGGCAATCGGCTATCTGATTCCCCTCTCCTCTGCCCGGCTGATCAAGCTGGTCAACCAGAGTCTGGGCAAGATGGTCTACCTCATTCTGTTTCTGATGGGGCTCGGGCTTGCCTATGTGGAGAACCTGGGCAGCAATCTGGCGGTGATCTTCAAGGTCGCCGGGGTGATGCTCACCGCGATCACGGTCTGCAACCTGCTGGCCCTCTGGTGGCTCGACAAGCGCACGCCGCCGACCCACGAGGCGAGCGATGCCAAGATGCCGGGCAAGTTGCACCTGTTGTGGGAATCCCTGCAGCTCTGCTTTGTGGTGCTCGGCGGTGTGCTGCTCGGGTTGCTGGTGGATCTGCGCGCCCTGCCCATCGACAAATGGAGTGAGTGGGCCCTGATGCTGCTGCTGTTTCTCATCGGGGTACAGATGCGCAACTCCGGCATGCGGCTGCGCCAGATCCTGCTCAACCCCTGGGGGATGAAGATAGCCGCCACCGTCATCCTCAGCAGCTGGCTGGGCAGCCTGCTGGCGGCCCAGTTGCTGGGGATGCCCTTTGCCCATGGTCTGGCGATGAGCTCGAGCTTCGGCTGGTATTCGCTCTCCGGCATTCTGGTGGCCGACAAACTGGGGCCGGTGCTCGGTTCTGCTGCCTTTATCAACGATCTTGGGCGCGAGCTTATCGCCATTCTGATCATCCCGGTCCTGATGCGACGCCACCCCTCGGCAGCCATCGGTTATGGCGGCGCCACGGCGCTGGACTTCACCCTGCCGGTTATCCAGAAATCAGGGGGCATTCAGGTGGTGCCGGTGGCCATTGTCTCCGGCTTTATCCTGAGCCTGCTCGGCCCCATCCTGATCCTCGGGTTTCTGGCGATCTAAGCCTTATTCCCACATTGCAGATCAAAAAGCCCGACCTTGTTGTCGGGCTTTTGCTGGTTGGAGCAACCACGCTCTCGCACTGACTACGATATTGCCCGCAGCCTTATTCGCGCCACTGGCCGCCACTCATCACCCGTTCGATAGCAAACGTCCGGTCGTGCACCAGCAGCAGATCCGCATCCTGCCCAACCCCGATACGCCCCTTGCTGCCAAGCCCCAGCGCCTGCGCCGGATTGCTCGTCACCACGGTCAATGCCGTCTCCAGCGAGACACCGAGCCGGGTCGCGCACACGCACTGCTGCCACAGGCTGGCAATCTGGCCGCAGCGCATCTCGATTAGCCGCCCTTCGCCATCAAAGCGCGGCAGACTGGCGTTGGCATCCGAGCTGAAGGTGATGCGCTCGACAGGCACATTGGCGGCCAGCAGCTCGAGAAGCGCATCGGCGGCAAGCCGCTCGCCATCCTCCAGCAGATCGGGAAAGCTCGAGGTGGTGAGGTCGACCCAGCCTCCCGCCTTGCCCCACTCGATGGCCTCGGCAAAGAGCCAGGGGTTGCGGTTGCAGTGAGTGGGATAGATCTGGCGCAGCGGAATGTCGGTCTTATCGCGAAGAGCCCGCAGGGGGGCCAATGCCCCCTTGCCATCCCCGACATGGAAGAAGCTGATCCCGCTCTTGCCCGCAAGCAGCCCGGCTACTCGCGCCTCGCTGGCAAGCCTGGCCAGCTCATCGTGGGTCGGCGCGCTGGATCTGTGGTCACTGATGGCCACCTCCCCCACCCCCAATACCTCGGGGATCAGGATGATGTCCGACTCCACCGTGCCGGTCAGGGTCTTGACCGGCAGATGGTAGGAGCCGGTATACATAAACGCGCTCACCCCGGCGGCGCGAAACTCGCGCACCTTGCCGAGCACCTGTGCGGGAGTGCGGGTCAGGCTGTCGGTGCCAAGCGCCGCCACCAGGGTGGTGACGCCGGCCTTGAGCGCCTCGCTCGCCGCCAGTTCCGGGGTGCGAAAAGCAAAGCCCCCCTCACCGCCACCGCCGGTGATATGGGCCAGCGGATCCACCAACCCGGGTACCAGATAGCGGCCTCGACCATCGACCCTGTGCAGCGGCCAGTTTGTGGGCACCGTCAACCCCTTGCCCATCCAGGCGATACGGCCATCAGCCACTAGCAGATCCTGCTGGCCAAGGTGGGTAGGGCTGAAGATCTCGGCCCCCTCGATCAGGGTCAACATGGCGATCCTCCTTGCACGATTGTCGCTTGCCCAATGAAAAGAGAGGGAGCAAGCTCCCTCCCCCCGTCAACCACCATATATATCGTACTTGAAGTACTTATGGTTGATCTGCTGATAGGTGCCATTGGCACGCAGGGCCTTGATCGCCTCGTCCAGCTTGCCCTTGAGCTCCTTATCGCTCTTGCGCACGGCGATCCCCATACCATCACCAAACCACTGGCGATCGGTCAGGGCGGGTCCCACATAATCGAACTTGTCGCCCCCCTCTTTGCCAAGGAGCCCCTGCTCAATGGCAGAGGCATCGGCCAGCAGGGCCAGCACCCGACCCGCTTTCAGATCGAGATAGGCCTCATCGGCATTGCCGTAGCGGACTATGGTGACATTCGAGCCAAAATTGTCGGTCAGGTACTTGTCGTGGGTGGTGGCACGCTGCACCCCGATGCGCTTGCCCGCCATGCCTTCCGGGGTCAGCGTCAGCTCGGTCCCCTTGGCCGCCACAAAGCGATTGGGAATATGGGCATATTTCTCGGTGAAATCGACCTTCTGGCGCCGCTCGTCGGTGATCGACATGGCGGCGATGATGGCGTCGTATTTGCGCGACAGCAGGGCCGGGATCATGCCGTCCCAATCCTGCGCCACCAGCTCGCACTTGACCGCCATCTGCTTACAAAGGGCGTTGGCGAGATCGATATCAAACCCCTTGATCTCGCCCGACGCATCGGTCCAGGAGAAGGGCGGGTAGGCCCCCTCCACCCCGAAACGCACGGTTTTCCACTCCTTGGCCATGGCGGGGGTGGCCAGCAGGCTGGCAACAAACAGGGCTGAGAGGGTCAGTCTGATCTTCATCATGAGTACTCCATTACATAAAAAGCGCACAAGCGCGGACAAGGCACCGCAGGCGAATGCATGCGATGACCAAAAGCGGCAAAATCTGGATGAGCGAGATCACGCCCGAGCGGGCGTCAGTGAACTGCTCCAGAGGTTCGATCTATTCGTCGAACCACTCGGAGAGATAGAAAGGCTTGAAGTAGAAGGCCAGAAAAAAGCCTCTGGCTTTGCGCATCATGGTGGTTTGTCGCGTCCTGTGACAAAGATGGCATCACCTTAGCACGCCCGATTTTTGTCCGGCAAGAGGCAGCCGCAGGGCAGAAGCAAAATCCCGATCATGGTCAAGGCAGGCGGGATCCGTTAGGCTCGAAGCACCTTGCCATCCCATAACAGACCCACAGCGACCGATGAATTTTCTGGCCCATCTCCATCTGGCTGCCCACACCCGAAGCTCCCTCACCGGCAATCTGCTGGGTGATTTTATCAAGGGAGTGCTGCCCACGGGGCTTGCCGCCCACTTCGATGAGGGGATCTGGCTGCACCGCAAAATTGATGCCTTCACCGACAGCCACCCCGAGCACAAGGCGGCCGTCGCCTGTTTCGAGGCCCCCTGGCGCCGCTTTGGCGGCATAGTGGTGGATATGATCTACGACCACTGGCTGAGCAAACATTGGGGGCTGTTCAGTACCGAACCCCTGCCCCGCTTCCTTCAACGCAGTTATGATCAGCTATTGGCCGATCACCCACGCCTGCCGGATGGACTGCCGCTTCCCCTCAAGCGGATGGCCGAGCAGAACTGGATCGCCTCCTACCGCCACAGGGAGGGGCTGGGGCAAGCGCTAAATGGCATCGGCCGCCGACTGCGCCGCCCAGTACAACTGGGAGAGGCGCTGCTGACCCTCGATGAATCGCAGTGGCAAACATGCGAGGCGGGATTTCTGCGCTTCTATCCCGCGCTGATGGACTTTAGCCAGCAGCAGCTGGCCCAATATCGGGCAGCGCAAGGGGCACAGTGATCCCTCTGGATAGAGCTGCTTCCCCATAAAAAAGGCTATGTCCCAATTACGTGTTGCATAGGGCGCCCCAGCGCCTCATGCAAACATGCTTTGATATTTACGCCTTTTCCGTAACGCTCCAGCAT